>JAJZYZ010000052.1 GCA_021797815.1 Bacillota bacterium | reverse complement strand
AGTCCGGATCTTGACACGCTCCGGGCCGCCCTCGTGGCCGTCGGCCGGCTGACGGCGGCCCAGGCGGCTCTTCTCTGTAGTTCGTCGCCGCAGGCGGCGGGAATCCGTCTCCGGCAGCTGGTCGACGAGGGCGAGGCCGTGGCTTTCGGGGGGGCGTACTGGCATCCGCGCTGCCCCCGGCGCGGGTTCCGTCACCGCGAGGCCGTGGCCGAAATGTATGTGCGGCTCTCCCCCCTGGCCCCCGCGTGGCGGTTCGAAGTCGCCGATCCAAATGCCGCCTACCGCCCGGACGCTTGGCTTGTGTCCGATCGCGCGGAGGACCGCCGGCAGGTTGCGCTGGAGGCCGACCGCGGCACCGAGCGCCGAAAAGCCTGGGGCGACAAGCTCGCCCGCTTTGTGGACCACGGGGGCGGCCGCATGGTGGTCGCGGTGCCCGACTCGAGTCGAACCCGGCGCGTTGGGGCCTGGGCTGAAGAGGCCGGCGTGAGCGCGCTCGTGCTGCCGGCCGCCGCCCTCACGGCCGAGGTGGTCCTCGGCTTCATCGAGGAGATCGGGCCCGCGCCAACCAGGACTGAAAACAAGACTGAATCGCGCGCCGGTCCGCCGGAGCGCGGCCGCACGTATACCCTAAACGGCGTGTTGGTGTCAGCGGCGCAGTTTTTCGCGAAAGTGGACAAAGGCGCGTCGGTCGTCGGCGTGGAGCGCCTGGCCGGCGGGGATGTGTGGCACGCCGCCACGCCATCGAGGAAGCGGACCCGCATTCTGAGCCCCCGCCGGTCGACGCGCATCCGCTAGCCGCCGGCTTACAGCGATGACGCGCGCCGGACGACCGTCCTGGGGGCGTGGTCGTTGGCCGGCACGCGTCCTGCAGGCATCCTCAGTCGTCCGTGCCGGTCTTGGTGTAGCGCTCCGGGTCCGCCACAAAGGCCTTCAGGCAGCCTGAGCCGCAGAAGAGATAAGTCGTGCCCTCCCAGTCAAGCCGCGCGGCGGCCGACTCCCGCATGACGGTCATGCCGCAGACAGGATCCACGGCCGTCCGCACCTCTTCGGCGCCTGTCGGGGAGCGGCTCAGGAAGCGCTCCGGGTCGGCGACGAAATCCTCCTGGCAGGATCGGGCGCAGAAATAATAGGTGGTGTCATTGTGCGTGTGGCGCGCGGCCTCCTGTCCAATGGTCACGGTCATCCCGCAGACGGGATCGATTGCCGTTCCTGCTGTAGGCTCTGCCATCTCTATCCGTTCCCCCCTCAAGAATCGTTCCGGATCCTCCCGGAACTCCTCCAAACATGACTTCGCGCAGAAGTAGTAGCTCTCCCCCTGATACGTGAACCGTCCCGCCGCGTCTCGCACCCGCACGGTCATGCCGCAGACGGGATCGGTTGCCGACACATCCGGCTCCCCCATGCCGGCTTCATCGACATCTGACGTGAGCCCGGCTTCCGCCTCCCAGCGGGCTTCGGTCTCCGTCAGTCCGGCATACGGATTGGCCCGGTTCAACAGGGCCGAATTGCTGGTCACCAGGATCGACGACATCGCCATGGCAGCTCCCGAGAAGACGGGCGCCAGCCATCCGATGGCGGCCACCGGAATCAGGATGATGTTGTAGATGAACGCCCAGAAGAGATTCTGCCGGATCTTGCCCAGCGTCTTTCGCGCGAGACGAAGCCCCCCCGCCACGCCCCGCACATCACCGCTCATGAGCGTGATGCCGGCGGCAGCGATGGCAACATCCGTACCGGTGCCGATGGCGATTCCGAGATCGGCCGTGGCCAGGGCCGGCGCGTCGTTTATCCCATCTCCCACCATCGCCACCCGAAGGCCGTCGGCCCGCAGCGCGGCGATGGCCGCGCCCTTGCCTTCCGGGAGTACGCCCGCCCGCACATGCTCTACCGGAATCCCGACCTGCCGTGCGACGGCCACGGCCACGCGATGGTTGTCTCCGGTCAGGAGGTATACGGCGATGCCGTCCTGCTGAAGGGCGCGCACGGCTTCCTGAGCCGTGTCCTTGACCGCGTCGGCTATGGCCGCCGCGCCCACCACGCGGCCGTCCACCGCTATGTAGATGGCCGACTGACCATCGGACTCCCACTGCCTTGCGGCCTCTTCCAATGCCTCCGGCACCGCCCCGATGCCGTCCAGAGCACGGGCATTGCCAACAAGGACCCGTCGCCCTTCAACCAGACCCGACACCCCGTGGCCGACCACGGCATCGAAGTCAGAGGCTTGCGGGATCTTGAGGCCCCGGTCGTGGGCCGCTTCCACGAGCGCCCGCCCAAAGGGATGCTCGGAGAAGCGCTCCACCGCCGCTGCCCATTGCAGGGCACGCACTCCCTGTTCGTCGCTGCGGTCAACCGCGCGCACCTCCGAGACGGTGGGCCTCCCTCGCGTGATGGTGCCGGTCTTGTCGAACACCACCGCGTTGATCGCGGCGGCGGCTTCCAGATATTCTCCGCCGCGAATCAGGATGCCGCGCCGGGCCCCCACGCCCACGCCGGCGGTGACGGCCGTCGGAGTGGCAAGGCCAAGGGCGCACGGACAGGCCACCACGAGGACGGTCACGGCCGGCAGGATGGCGTGGATCACGTTTCCCGTCGCGAACGCCCACACGGCGAAGGTGACGACGGCAATCATCAGCACCACAGGCACGAAGATGCCGGAGATGCGGTCCGCGAGCGCCTCGACCGGCGCCTTCTGGGCCTGCGCGCTCTCGACCGCGGCCACGATCTGAGAAAGGGCGGTGTCCCTGCCCACTTTGAGGGCCTTCACGCGCAGCATGCCGGTCTGGTTCAGGGTGGCCCCCGCCACCTCGTCCCCGACCGATTTGGCCACGGGGACCGGCTCGCCGGTCAGCATCGACTCGTTGACCCGGCTCCGCCCGCCGACGACGACGCCGTCGGCCGGAATCTTCTCGCCCGGCCGGACGACCAGTTCCATGCCCGGTTCGATGTCATCGACGGCCATGGCCGTCTCCGCCCCGTCCACCAGCACGTGCGCCTCTTTTGGCGACAGGCCCATGAGCTGCTTCATCGCGCTCGAGGACGCGCCTTTGGCGCGCGCCTCGATGTACTTCCCGAGGCTCACGAGCGTCAGGACCAGGGCCGCGTCGTCGAAGTAGAGCACATGGCGCGAGCCGGAGAGGGTGAGGGCGGCGCTCAGCACGTAGGCCGCCGAGGTGCCGAGAGCCACCAGCACCGACATGTTGGCGTTCCGGTTCTTCAGGTTGTGGAAGGAGTCCACATAATAGAATCCGCCGACGTACGCCTGGACGATGGTGGCGAGGCCCCACTGCAGCCACGGATCCATGAGCACCGGATGCCCGGCCACCCGGCTCACGAGGCCGATGGCGAGCGGCAGCGACACGACCGCTCCGGCGACGAAACGACGGAGCCAGCCCAGGATTTCGTGCGCGCGGGCTTCTTGCAGCGCGTCTTTCTCCTGCCCCACGTCCTCGGTCACGAGGCCGCGATCCTTGAGCGAGCGACGCACGTCAGCGACACCCACCGTATCGGGAAGATACTGGGCCACAAGGAGCCCCGCCGCCGCTTCAAACCGGACGGCTACGATGCCCGGCATAGCCGCCATGATGGCGCCCGCCTCCTCCGCCCTGGCCTCGGACCACGCTTCCACCGGGCGGAGCCGCATGGTGCTGGTAATGGCCTTGTAGCCCACGTCCTCGATCTTGGCGACGATCTGGGACGGGTCCATAGCGTTCGCATCAAAGCGCACCGTGGCCTTTTCGGTGCCGAAATTTACCCGGGCGTCGTCCACGCCTTCGAGGCGGGCCAGTCCTTTTTCGATGCGCAGGGCACAGCTTGCGCACGTCATCCCCACGATGCCGATCTGCACGGACGCTTCAGCGTTCGTACCCGACGGCGCCGTCTTGCCGAGTGCCAACCTGCTCCCCCTCTCCGGTCGTGTCCCCTATGCCTGCCGCCACCGTCGTCACGTCGTCCGCGGGAATTCCCTTGCTGTATCGCAGGGCCTGGACCAGCTCGTGAATAAGAGAATCCCCCGAACCGGCCAGAATGGCGTCGGTGACGCACGTGGACAGGTGATTCTTCAAAAGCACCTGCTGCACACCCTCGAGATTCGCCTGCACCGCCGCCAGCTGTTTCATGATGTCCACGCAGTAGCGTTCCTCGGTGACCATCCGGTCGACGGCCTTCAGATGTCCGAGCGCGCCTTTAAGACGGTGGCTGGCGTCCGCCTTGTACTCGGGCAGCATCCCCACCCCTCCTCTCCCTGTTCATCCTCGTTTCCGTCTCAACAGTATACCCCTCCCCCCGGGGGGTGGGAATCTTGCCCGTGTACACCGTGCATGCTTGTCATCACCAAGAAACGCTCACGGCTGGAAGATCGCATCGGACCCCCTGCGCAATCCACCACAGCACCCCGCCCATGCGCCCCATCTGCACCGAGTGACGTACTGAGTGCCCAGGGCGTTCTTGATTTTAGAACACCCGAAGGGAGCCCAAGCCCTCGTGCAGTGCCTGTCCGTCGAGGAGTCCGATCCCAAGCCGAGACATTTCCGTTCCCGATCCCGTACGCCCTGGTCGCTTAAGACCGGGGTCGCCGTGGCCCTGGCGGTGATGGTCGCGGGAACACTCCTGGCGATGCACCGTTCCCGGTCGTTCAATCGGGGCGCCGCCCGACTGGAAACCGAATGGCGGACAGACCTTCGTGACGGGGTGCCCGCCCCGTCGCTGGCCCCCCTGAAAGCAGCGCTTGCCAGCTGGGAGAACCGGAGAATCTTTCGCGTCCTGCCCCGTGTCTTTTTCGGCGGAGGACCCGCCGAACTCACGGGCCTCCGGCAAGAGACGACGGCAGTCGTCGTCCGTGCGACCCGCCTTGCGCAGGCGCGGGCCCTGGCATCCGGCACCGCCCTCCGCCGCCTGGAAGGCAGCCGCTCGACCCTCTCGGCCCTCCAATTAAGTAAATCTCTCCGACAGGCTGCCACCCCCAGGCAGTTTGCACGCCTGGCTCTTTTGTGGACGGGGGCCGCCACTGCCTGGAGCCATGCTGAACAGACGCTGGCACGAGAAAGCGGCGGCCTCGCCGCCGGCGAGCCTCAGGATGTGGTGGCGTCGATGCAGAAGCTCCTCACGAAGCTTCAGGCCGCCAACCCGGACTGGACGGGATGGAAGGGGGCTCAGGCTGCCCTCACCGCCGCTAGGAGTTACCTCCATCGGAGCCCGATGCAGCAGCTCCCGTCTCACCAGGCCCTGATGAACGAGCTCACCGCGGCGTGGAGCAATCTGGCCGCGCCGGGGCCCAATCCCTTTGGCACGGCGTTTCAAAACTATCTGGCGGGCCGTGCAGGAACGGTGTCGGCTGCCGTGTACGATGCGGAAGACGGTGTGACCTACACGTTTAATCCCACGCTCGACGACTTCGACACCGCCAGCATTGTGAAGGCTACGATCCTGGCGACGCTGCTATGGCAATCGCAGGCGTCAGGACAGCCCCTTACCCCGGCCGAGAGGCAGCTGGCCGTGCCCATGATTGAAGACAGCAGCAACGCCGCCGCCACCAAGCTCTGGTTCGACGCGGGCAGCAGCACCGGCATCGGTCAGTTCCTGAAGGTGGCCGGCCTGACCACCACCACCCCCGCCCGGGGCGGGTACTGGGGCCTCACGAAAACGTCGGCGGTCGATCAGGTGGAGCTTCTGCGCCTCCTGAGTTATCCGAACGCCGTCCTGACGCCCGCCTCCCAGCAGTACGAGGCCGGGCTCATGACTCACGTCATCGCATGGGAGGATTGGGGGGTGTCCTCGGGCGCAACAGGAGGCGCCACGGTCGCGCTCAAAAACGGCTGGTTGCCGGTCCCCGGCGGCTGGGAAATCAACAGCATGGGCCACATCGCTGGCAACGGCCGCAACTACGTGGTGGCGATCCTGTCCTCCGGCAATCCCTCGGAAGCCTACGGCATCCAGACGCTGGACAACCTCAGTCAGATGATCTGGAGCCACATGGGGCAGGGTTCCTGAGTTTCGCATGCCGGGCGGATGGCGCGAGCGCCCGTTCGACTCACCGTGACGGGCCGTGTGAGGCGGCGGCCGCCCGGCATCCTCACGGGGCCATGCTATCTTGGGACCACACTCTGCCGGAGAAGGTGAGCGGTGAGCCAGGTCTTTAGGGTTCTTGCGGTCGTGGCGGCGGTGGGGATCGCGTTTGCCGTCTATGTCGCCGTCGTGCTGCGGCCGGCGGCTCATCCAACCCCGCCGCCCACGGGTTCCCCCCGGCCGTTTTCACACGTATTTGTCATCGTGATGGAGAATCAGAGCGCCTCCACCCTCCTCCAAAACCCCCGTGCCGGCTATATTCGCATGCTCGCCCGCCGGTACGCATACGACAGCGAGTACTACGGCGTCACGCACCCGAGCCTTCCGAACTACGTGGCCCTGATTTCGGGCCGTACCTTCGGCAGCCATAGTGACTCGCCCGCGCAGCGTTTTTCCGGGCCGACGCTGGCCGGCGAGCTTGACCGGGCAGGCATCTCCTGGCAGGGCGTCATGCAAAGCCTTCCCTATTCCGGCTTCGCGGGGGCGTGGTCCCCCGGACGGAGCGAGGCGGCACCGACCCTTTACGCGGAAAAGCACGATCCCTTCATGCTGTTTCCGAGGCTCCGTGCCCACGACCGCCAGCATGTGGTGCCCCTGTCCGTTCTGGCCCGGGAACTCACATCCGGCGCAGTTCCCCGCTTCGTATTCCTGACGCCCAATCTCTGCAGCGACATGCATGGCCAGGCGGGCGGACCGAGCCCTCTATGCTCCGGAAGCCAGAAGGGGCGCCTCATCCAGGACGGCAACAACTTCTTGGCCGACTGGATTCCCCGCATTCTCCACTCGCCCGCCTGGCGCGGCAATGCCGTGGTGTTCGTGGTCTGGGATGAGGGCGGCGGCGCACCGACACTCCTTCCGCGGGCCCTTCGCGCTTACATGGCTCCGGGCCCGAAGGCGCCGCCGCTCCTTTCGATCCTGCCCGTGCTGGGAAGGCTCGGAGGCGGCAACGTTCCCCTCATCGTCATCGCGCGCGAAGGTCCGCGGCATGAGCGCCTCCGCCTGTGGGCGGATCACTACAGCATCTTGAAGACCATCGAAGCGTCGTGGCGTCTCCCGTACCTCGGCCATGCCGGAAGCCCCGCCGTCCCTCTCCTGACGCCGCTCACCCAGGCTACCCATTAGGAGCGCCTCGCGGCCGATGTCAAACAGCATAAGGTGCCCCGGTGTCTCCAAACGCCGCCGCTCGCGTCGAACGTTCATCCACCCCGGCCAGCCGGCTGGCGCACGCGACCGGATCCGCGAACGGCTCGCCCGCGGGTACGGGCCCGCGTCCCTTCATAACCCTCTTGGTCGCGTGTGCCGAGGACGGGACACGAAGCCGGGCCGTCGGTCTCGATAAAGACGCCGTGGCGGCCCTCGGGCCCGCATGACAGGCTGGCGTCGACGGACCGCCGCGGGCCCTGGTCCATGGCGACCGGATGCAGCCGCCCGCGACGTGGACGCCCCAACCGCATCACGGACGCCACCGCCCCGCCGCCAACGTCTTCCATGGCGGGCGGCAGGATCTCCTCGCTTCCGCGTGGAACGATAGGGCAGGCCATATTTTCGGAGGACCTTTTGGACATCAAGGGTGACCGCCGCGGGCTTCGCATCCTGGCCCACGGCTTCTCGAATGAAGACGAGCTCCTGGCGGACCTGCAGCGCACGCTGGAGCGTCACCATCAATTTTTCGGACGTTCGGCGCTGGTGGTGGAAGTCTCGGGGATGCCCTTCTCCGAACATCTCTTAGGCGGCATCGCCGGCCACTTCAGCGCATTTCCCGCACTGCAGCTGGCCGGAGTGGTGCACGACGGCCAGTCGCCCTCACCCAAGCCCGTTCCGGCCGCACCACCGGAGGGCGCTCTCATCGTGCGGATGACGCTTCGCTCCGGTCAGGTCGTAGAGCACGCCGCCGACATTGTGGTTGCCGGTGATGTGAACCCGGGAGCCCGCGTCATTGCTGGCGGCGACGTCTTCGTGCTCGGACGCCTCCGCGGCCTCGTCATGGCCGGGCAGCCAGACCGGGAGAATGCCGCCGTCTATGCTCTCCGATTCGAGCCAAGTCAGATACGCATTGGAAGCGTGTGGGCCATTCCCCCGGGCGAGTCGGCCCCGAGGGCCGAAATGGCTCGGGTCGAAAATGGCCAGGTGGTCGTGACCCCCTGGACCAATCTGCCCGAACCGGGAGACCACCGCTCCGGGGCCGATTAGGCTTGACGCCCGCCTGCGCATGTCCCGTGTGCGGAATTCTGGCTCGCGCCTGGCGCGGCTTTGCCCGCGGCGCCCGGATGTCGGTTCCGGGCTCTACAGGGATCGGCCGTCCGGTACGCGAACCGGAGTCGCGGAGGGGAATCATGCCGGGCATGGTGCTGGCCAGAGGCGGTGTGGAGTCGCACGACGGCGACGCGGTCGCCCGGCGCTCGGCTTTCCATGTGGGTCGCTCACATCCGGCGTTTGTCATCGTCTGCCATAGAGCGCTGGCTGCCGGCCCCTTCCGTGGCCGCCCCATGGGCTCGGCCGGTCTGACGACCGAGGGAGGGGGTCGTGCTGGATGGCGGCCCGACATCGCCGACATCTTTTTTAGGGGCGGCCAGGCGGGCACCGTGCCTGGCATCCACCCGCATCCGCCCCGCATCCTTGCCCGTCGGGCAGGCGAAACTGCCGCGTGCGGGTTCAGCGCCCCTGCGGCGGCGCCGTGATGGGTCAGCGGAATCGGATCCCCATGGGACCCGGCGAGGACACGGCCGCCCGCTTGGGGCCGGCGGCCGACCAACTGGAGGTCTTAGGACCCGGGACGCTGACCATCGTCTCAAGGTGGCGCGCGCATGACCGCCCCGGTGGCAGAAAGGCGGCGTCATGACCCCCGAGCTGCGGCCGCCCCGTTTCGTGGCGCGCTTCTGCGAGGCGTGCGGCGGCCGCCTCGAGCGCCGGCCGGTGCTGGGACGCGAACGCCTCGTCTGCCCGCACTGCGGTTACGTCATGTACCAGAATCTCCGGGTGGGCGCCAGTGTGCTGGTGGACATGGGTCAGCGGACGGTGCTCCTGACTCGACGGTCCATCAATCCCGGATTCGACCATTGGGTGCTGCCCGGAGGCTACGTCGAGCAGGGTGAAACCGTGGCCGACGCCGCCCGCCGGGAGACGCGGGAGGAAACGGGCCTGGCGGTCGCGCTGGAGGGGGTCCTGGACGTGTACGCCTACCGGCCCTCGCTGGTTGCGGTCGTGGTGTACCTGGCCCGACCGGCCGGCGGCGCGCTTCTCGCCGCGAGCGACGAGTGCTTCGAGATCCGTCCCTTTATCGAGGCCGAAATTCCCTGGGACCGCATCGCGTTTGGCAGCACCCGGGACGCCCTCCGGGCCTACTTCGCCCGCCCGGCGGCCCCGTGATGCCGAAGTTCCGTCACCACAAGGTCAAACGGGAACACGCGGTGCTTCCGGCCATTGAGGCGGGGCTTGCGCTCTTGGCCGGATGTGAGGCGGTCGGCGCGGTCATCCCAGGACCCATCCGTCGTAAACGGGGTGGCGCGACCGGGTGGTCGGTCCAATATGAAACCGGGACGGGGCTTAAGTTTCTAGCCCGCTCGCCCTCCGCGGTGCAGGAAGTGTTTGTGGTGTCGGCGGATCCCGAGGCGGTCATACGGTTTGTCCTGGAGTCCGGACTCGTGCCCCGATCCGGCGCCGGTGCGGCTCCCCTTCGAGAGCAATCGTCACCACCGGCCACGGAAACGGATAGGGAGCGTCGACGCTGACCATCGAGGACACCGGGCCGTCAGACGATGGACGCCGCACGGCACGCTTCACCACCACGCAGAAAATCATGAAACTACTGCCGGGTCTCCACAGCGGGGACTCCGCGTACGCCGCCGCGCGTGACTCTATCCGGCCTGGCCGCCTGACCGAAAACCCCTTCCGCGCGGAGCTTCGCGGCACCGAGCCGCCGCCTGCAGGAATAGAGGCCGACCCGCCGCTGACAGGCGCCAGAACTGGCGCTATATGGTAGTGTGGACGCAAGTTCGCCGTTTCCTCATCGTCACCGCACAGATGAGACATCGGTCCCCGGCCCGCCGTCTCGACCGCCTCCCGAGGAGGCCGCAATGTGTTGCCAGACACTGCCAAGACGCGCAAGGAGGTTCGCTCCATGCCAGAGCAGGTTTCTACGACTGCCGTTGTCCTGACCGTCAACGGTGAAACGCATACCGAATCGCTGCCCGCCAACATGCTTCTCAGCGAGTATCTACGGGACCATCTCCATCTCACGGGCACCCACGTCGGCTGCGACACCAGCCAATGCGGAGCCTGCACGGTGCTCGTCGACGGTCTGTCCGTCAAGTCGTGCACCGTCCTGGCCGTGTCGCTCGACGAGAGCCGGATAGAAACCGTGGAGGGGCTTGCAGGACCCGACGGCCTCCATCCGCTTCAAGCCGCCTTCCGGGCGCGCCATGCCCTCCAGTGCGGCTTTTGCACCCCCGGCGTCCTGATGACCGCCGCGGGACTTCTTCGAGAATCGCCCCGACCTTCTCCCACCGAAATCCGCGCGGGCCTGGATGGCATTCTGTGTCGCTGCACCGGCTATGAAAACATCGTGGCCGCCGTCGGCGAGGCCGCCGCCGCCATCGGGGAGGCGATGTGACATGGCCGTCGTAGGACAGTCGGTGCCGCGGCGCGAGGACGGCCGCCTTATCACGGGGCGCGGGCACTACACCGCGGACGTGGTCCGACCAGGACAGCTTTACGCCGTGATGCTGCGAAGTCCGCACGCGCACGCCCGCATCCGATCCGTGGAGACCGGGCCGGCCCGTTCCCAGTCCGGTGTCCGCGCGGTCTATACCGGCCGTGATGTCCGGGAGCGAATCGCCCCTATCCCCACGGCCTGGATTCCGCCCGGATCTGATCTCGCCATCACCGAGCACCCCGCACTGGCGGTCGACACGGTGCGCTACGTCGGGGATGCGGTGGCCATGGTGGTGGCTGACTCCCTGGAGGCGGCGCGCGCCGCACGGAATCTCATCGAGGTCGACTACGAGGTGCTGCCTGCCGTGGTATCGGTCACCGACGCCGTCCGGGAAGACGCCCCCCGCGTGCACGAGGGCGTGCCGGGCAACGTCGCGCTGCACTGGCGCGCGGGCGCCGACGTCGACGAGGCTTTCCGGACAGCCGAGGTGACGGTCCACCGCACTATCGTGCAGCAGCGTCTTATCCCGAACCCGATGGAACCCCGGGCCGCGGTGGCGGAATATGACCCTGGCTTCGAATCGCTGACCTTGTGGGCCACGAGCCAGAATCCGCATATCCACCGTCTCCTGGTGTCGACCGTGCTGGGAATGCCTGAACACCGGGTACGCGTGATCGCCCAGGATGTGGGCGGCGGATTCGGCAGCAAGATCGCCTGTTATCCCGACGAGGTTCTGGTGGCGTTTGCGGCCCGCGATCTCAGACGCCCGGTGAAATGGGTGGAGGATCGACAGGAGCACTTCGTTGCCACGACGCATGGACGCGACCATGTTGAGGAGGTGGAGCTGGCGGGGCGCCGCGACGGCACCATCACCGCCATCCGCGTCAAGGCGCTGGCCAATCTCGGCGCCTACCTCTCTACGGCTGCGCCCGGCGTGCCGACGATCCTGTTCGGCCTTGTCGTCACCGGTGCCTACGATATCCCGCAGGCGTCGGTGGAAGTGATGGGGTTATACACCAACACGACGCCGGTCGACGCGTACCGCGGCGCCGGAAGACCGGAGGCCACCTTCCTCATCGAGCGCCTCGTAGACGCGTTTGCGGCCGAGATCGGCATGGACCCCATCGCCCTCCGCCGAAAGAATCTGCTGCGCGACGAGCAGTTCCCCTACACCAATGCGTTTTCCATCACCTATGATTCCGGCCGGTATCAGACCGCGCTCGACCTGGCCCTGCACACGCTTGACGTGCCGCGCTTCCGTGAAGAGCAGGAGGCCGCCCGCCTGGAAGGCCGCCTCATCGGGCTCGGCGTGACCACCTATGTTGAGATGTGCGGGCTTGGCCCGTCCGAGGTGGCCGGAGCGGTCGGATTTCAGGGCGGTCTCTGGGAGCATGCCCTGGTCCGGGTCCTGCCGACCGGTAAGGTCATGGTCATGACCGGCATCTCCCCGCACGGTCAGGGCGAGGAGACGACGTTCGCGCAAATCGTAGCCGAACGGCTCGGCTGTCCGCTGGAAGACATCGAGGTCATTCACGGAGACACGGACCAGGTTTCGATGGGCTGGGGCACGTACGGTTCGCGCTCAACCGCCGTAGGCGGCGGCGCGCTGAACATGGCCCTTGATCGGGTGATTGACAAGGCCGGCCGCATAGCGGCCCATGCGCTGGAAGCCGCCGTCGAGGACCTGACATTCGAGGGCGGGCGGTTTGCGGTCCGCGGCGTACCCGATCGCTCCCTGACGTTCCCCGAGGTGGCCTTGAAGGCGCATCTCGCCTGGAGCATGCCGGCCGGTGTGGAACCGGGGCTTGAGGCCCAGGCGTCGTACGACCCCGCCAACTTCACCTATCCGTTCGGCACCCATGCGGCGGTGGTGGAGGTGGACCGGGAAACCGGCGAGGTAAAGGTCCTGCGCTATATCGCGGTAGACGACTGCGGGCCCCTCATCAACCCTATGATTGTCGAGGGGCAGGTCCGCGGCGGCATCGTCCAGGGCATCGGCCAGGCGCTGTGGGAGGGAGCCGTGTACGATGAGACCGGACAACTCCTGTCCGGCTCCCTCATGGACTACGCACTCCCGAAAGCGCGTTTCCTGCCGCCCATCGAGGTGTTCCATACGGAAACGCCATCCCCGCACAATCCGCTCGGAGTGAAGGGGGTCGGGGAGACGGGCACCATCGCCGCCACGCCGACCGTGGTCAACGCAGTGCTGGACGCGCTCTCACCCCTGCACATCAAAGATCTCGAGATGCCCTTCACGCCGGAGCGGGTGTGGCGGGCCATCCGCGACGCGGAGAAAGGAGCCGGAGCCCGATGAGCATGACGCCGTTTCGCTACGCACGGCCGATGGCCCTCCGCGACGCGCTCGCCGACCTGACGGAGCACCCGGAGGCAAGGGTGCTGGCCGGGGGCATGAGTCTCCTGCCTCTCATGAAAATGGACCTCGCGGCCCCCGAGCGGCTGATCGACCTCGGGCGGGTACAGGAACTGCAGGGCATCACGGAAACGCCAGACGGCATCCGGATCGGGGCCATGACCCGTCACTTTGAGCTCGCGTCGGACGAGGTGGTCGGCCGGTGCGCTCCCATCGTGGCTCAGGCCGCCGCGCACGTCGGGGATCCACAGGTGAGGCATCGCGGCACCATCGGGGGAAGTCTCGCACATGCCGACCCCGCCGCCGACCTGCCGGCCGCCATGCTGGCCGCCGACGCGGTTATCGAAGCCGCGTCGGCCGACGGTTCCCGCATGATCCCGGCGGCCGACTTCTTTGTGGGGCCGCTCGTCACCGAACTTCGGCCGGGCGAGATGCTGGTGGCGGTGCGGATTCCCATGCTGCAGGGTCGGCGGCAGCACTATGAGAAGGTGCCCCATCCCGCTTCGGGATATGCGGTTGTGGGCGTGGCCATCTCGCTCGCCGTCGCGGGCGGTGTGGTGCAGGAGGCCCGCATCGGCGTCACCGGCGTCGCCGGCCATGCCTATCGGGCGCACGCGGCAGAGCGGGCGCTGGAAGGTGAAGGACTGAACCCCGGGGTAATCGCGAAGGCTTCGAGCCTCGCGGCCGAGGGGGAGGAGATTCTCGGGGATGCCGTTTATGCCTCGGCGGAATACCGCCGGCATCTGTTGCAGGTGACCCTCTCCCGCGCGCTCCAGCGCGTGTCCTGATTGTCCGCGTTCCAGCAATAGGTCCCGTGCCGGGCACGGGACCTATTGCGCGTTTAAATTCGTGTCTTAGGTTCGCGTGCCGTACGCTTGGGGGGGAACTCGCCCAGACCCACAGGTTGATAATTAGGGAGGTCATCGCCATGTGGAGCGACTTCAAGGCATTCCTCATGCGCGGAAACGTGTTGCAGCTGGCCGTCGCCTTCATCATGGGCAGTGCCTTCAGTCTCGTCGTCGCCGGCCTCGTGAACGATGTCATCATGCCCCCCATCGGGCTTCTTCTGGGCCGTGTCAACTTCACGGAGCTCTTCTGGAATCTTTCGTCGACGCATTACGCCACCCTCGCCAAGGCGCAGGCGGCCGGGGCGCCGGTCATCGCGTACGGTCTCTTTGTGAATACCGTCATCGTCTTTATCATCGTCGCCTTCGTCGTATTCCTGCTGGTGCGTCAGGTGCAGCGGATGGAGCGCCCGGCGCCGGGCACCCCTCCCACGACCAAGACCTGCTCCTTTTGCCAGATGCCCATTCCGATTGCCGCCACACGTTGTCCCAACTGCACGTCGGAGCTTCCCGCCACCTCCTGACGGAGGCGGCCTCCGGTACCAGGTAGAGCTGTCGGCGCGGCGTCTAAGGCCGCGCCGGGCTTTTTTCGGGTGCCTCATCTTCGTGTACGATATCCGCCATCCGGGAGGCGACGCATGTTCTACTGGCCCATCGACGACGAGATCCGTCTGCGGCTGTGGGAGCGGCAAGACGCATTCGCGCTGGCCGAACTGGTGCGCGCCGAGGCCGGACACCTCGGCCGCTGGCTTCCCTTCGCCACGCCCGCGTACCAGGAGTCTGACGCCCTCACCTATATCGACCGTTCGCGCCGCGACTGGGCCATGTACGTGGGCCTCGAACTGGCCGTCACGCGAGCCCCCGGATGGGATGTCGTCGGCTCCGTTGGTCTTCACACCCTGGACCGCGTAAACCGTAAGGGCGAATTGGGCTATTGGCTTTCAGAGCGGCAGCAGGGCCGTGGCATCATGACCCGTGCGGCGGCGGCTATGGTAGACACGGCGTTTACGATTTTTGATCTCAATCGGCTGGAGATTCGCGCCCAGCCGGGCAACTCCCGGAGCCGTGCCATTCCGGAGCGGCTGGGCTTCACACAGGAGGCCCTCCTCCGTGACGACATCCGGCACCCTCATGGCTATGTGGACCACGTGGTCTACGGTCTCCTCCGCAAGGAGTGGGCCGGACGGTAAGAAAGCGGCGCGGCCATCCGTCTACCTCATGGAGCTTCAGGTCAGCGGCGCGCCGGACCACCAGGCATACCGTGGCGCGACAGGGAGGACAGTGTGGCCGAAGAATGGGAGCGCCTCTACCGCGAGCGCTTTGACCGGCTGGTGCGCGAGGCTGACGGCCTGGTGCACGACCGGGCCATGGCCGAAGACCTGGCCCAGGATGCCTTCCTGCGCCTGATGCAGGCCCGTCTGCGGGACGGCGCCCAGGCCTGGGCGTGGCTTCGCGTGGTGGTGCGCAACCGGGCCGTGGACGAGATTCGCCGGCGAGACGCCCTCGACCGGGCCGCGCCGGATTTAAGCGCTCCACCGGCTTTTGCCGAATCTGCCGAGTCGGAAGCGCTTGGGGAGCTGGAAGGGGCACGTGTCCGCCAGGCTCTCGGCGTGCTGGCGGGACGTGACCGGAAGGCGCTCTGGCTCCGGCACCTCGGTGCCTCCTATCGAGACATCGCGGGCGCCGTCGGGATTCCAGAAAACCAGGTCGGGGTCGTGCTCCTGCGCGCCATGCAAAAGTTTCGCCGCGCCTACCGCGCGGATTCAGACAGGGAGGTTGGCCATGAGTTCCAAGATGATTAGCGGGGTGCGGGAGATGGGATGCCCCTCAGAGGCGGCCTGGCTCGCATACCTGGACGGCGAGGGCGCCCCCGGTCTGAGGGAGAGCCGGGCGCGCCATTTGGTGGGATGCCGGAACTGTCGGCGCACCGTGGAGGGTCTCAGCGGGCTTTCGGTGCAGATAGACCGGGCGCTCCTCCATGAGACTGTCCCCGCGTCAGCCAAAGGAAGCACTCGCACGCGACGGCGTGCCTACGGGGCCATGGCCGGGGCGGCGGCGCTCGTCGCGGCGGTTCTTCTGGCCGAGCCGCCCGCCCGCCACGTGCTGGCCGACGCGCTCACGGTCTTCCAGCCGGTGCAGGTTCGGGCGGTGCCGGTTTCGGCCGGCGCCGTTCGCGCGCTCATGAATTCCCTCACCAAGAACGGCACCGTGTCGCTTGACACCTTCGGCTCCGCCCATCTGCTGGGCGGAGCCGCCAGCTACACCACGG
>JAJZYZ010000139.1 GCA_021797815.1 Bacillota bacterium | reverse complement strand
GGGCCGTAAGGACCCTTCCCCGGAACCGCGACGGCGGGGCTCGGCGTTGACGCTGGAGGACGGCATCGGGCGCACACCGCTCGTGGACTTAAAGCATCTGTCCGGTGCGTCGAACAGCCGCGCGGTAGCCAAACTTGAGCGCGCCAATCCCGGCGGTTCCGTGAAAGACCGGACCGCCCTGGCCCTCATCGCCGATGCCGAAGACCGCGGCCTCATCCGCCCGGGCTCCCTCCTTATCGAGGCCACCTCCGGCAACACCGGCATTGCGCTCGCCATCAGATCTTCCATGCCTATGGTGCCACGGTGGTGGAGAGTCCGCGCGCGGACGGAACGGCCGGGGCAGTCGGCTTGGCCAAGGCCATTGAGGCCGAGACGGCGGGCGCGTACATGACCCGCCAGCACGAGAATCCCGCCAACCCCCGCGTGCACGAGATGACCACCGGTCCCGAGATCTGGGAGGCGACCGGCGGACGCGTGGACGTGGTCATCTCAGCGGTGGGCACCGGCGGCACCATCACCGGCATCGGCCGCTATTTAAAGCGGCAGAAGTCCAGCATTCAGATGGTGGCGGTGGAGCCGGCGGCGTCGGCCGTTCTCTCCGGACACCCGCCCGGCCCCCATCAGATCCAGGGGATCGGTGCCGGCTTCATCCCGTCTGTCCTGGATCAGGCGGTGATTGACGCGGTGATCCCCGTGACCGACGAAGATGCCTGGGAGCGCACCCGGTGGCTCGCCCGCGAAGAGGGCATCATGGCCGGTCTCTCCTCGGGCGCCGCCTATCGCGCGGCCGAGATGTGGCTTCATGCTCACCCGGAACCCGGTCAGACTGTCGTCGTCATCTTCCCGGATTCGGGAGAGCGGTACCTCTCCCTCGGTGTCTACCACCCGGCCCCGCCTTTTGACAGGGGCCAGGGCTCCACGATATGATGCGGCGGGAACGGGGGTAGGTGGAGGTCTGGTGCCTTCCTCGGACTTCAAATCCGGTGGCCGGCCGGCGGTCGGCGGTGGGTTCGATTCCCACATACTCCCGCCAGAAATCTTAGGACGCGGCCTGCCGGAAATCGGTGGCCGCATTTGTTTTTCCCTCAGGAGCCCGTGCCATCCCGGCGCCGGTAGGAGGCGTCCGTCTGTTTAGGACGGCGATGATGCGGGGTCGCCGGGAGCCGCCGATGGGAAAGTGACGTGACAACCGTCGGCACGGGAAGATCATGAGCACCGGTCTTGGTCAGACGGGCGGGCGGGTTCAGTCCGGCCTGAGCGTCCGGCGACGGCACTCCGCTCGCGAAAACGGGAGCCGTCGTCTTCGCGACCTATGACCGTTGACGCGCCGGTCCTGGTTTTCGCAGGACTGTCTCGGCCGCGTAGAGACAAAGGACGACACCGACCGCTTCCCCCAGCCATCCCAACATCAAGATAGAGCGCCCCTACGAGCAACCGAGGGCGATGGCGGGAGTCACCTTGGCGTTCGGGGCGGAACAGCGAAGACTCCACTGTGCCGCGGACATCGAACCGACGGCCGTTACCGCCACGGTGTATAGCCGCGGTACCCAATATCCGACCGCCATCAACAGGAGGCCGCTTCCAAAGAGGGCCACCCGTTTTCGAATCACGGCGCACGCCTCGCTATCCCGTCGTGACTCCGGCTCCACCGGAGCGCAGTCAGGGGCGTGAGGGCCAGCCCCAGCGCCGCTCCCATGACAGCCCCCTCAATCGGTGTCCACCACACATACCATGGTCGAACTACGGTGACGGCTTGCATCAGCGCAGGATGGGCGACAAACAGCCTGTGCCACTGCTCGTCTACGATGAAGTGCTCCACAAACCCCGATGCCGCTCCCCACGCTGCCATGACCCCGCCGCTGACCAGGCCGGGCGCGGCTGCCCACACGCCGCCCGCGAGGATCACCAGTCCCGCCGCAATCAAGGCATCCTGAAAGACGTTCCAGCCGACATACGAAAACACGACGCGCGTCCCCACGACATCGGCGGCTGCAATGGTCAGCGCGCCCATCGCGAGCCACGGCACCACGGCAGCGTGGAATCTCGGCGACCTTGCACTTTGCCACGGCTTCATGCCCTTGATAACGGACGGCCTGACGGGAACGTTACCCGATCCGCGCGACGGACCGGTCCGCCCCCTCGAGGTCCAGCGGCGGGCGCGAATGGAGAGCCCCTCGCCATCTCCGGAGACACCGTATGGTGCCGCGCGCATGCGTGACAGGCGGATTCGCGGCCGCGCCATGCACGTCAATTGCAACCAGCAGACCGTGCTGGTCGTTAAGAGCCACAGAGTGCACCGGAAGGTGAGTGCGATGCGGTTACACGGCGCTCCGCTCGCGGCCATGCTCGGCGGCATGATGCTCTCCGGGACTCTCGCCGCCTGTGGTCCTTCGGCCGGGCCGCCCGTAACCCCTCACAGGCCGGATGCCATCCGCATCAGCCGGATAGCTGCGATGCACTTCACGTCTCGACGCACCGGATGGGCGATCGTGACGCTGGCATCGAACGGCCTCCAGGAGATCGCCCAAACCCACGACGGGGGACGCGACTGGGAGGTGTCCCATGCGATTCCCAGCGGAGATTCCGCCTACCTGAACGTGGTTTCCTCGAGGATCGTCGATGTGCTCGTGCAGACGCCGACCGGCGCCGTGCGTGTCCTGCGAACCCTAAACGGCGGGCAGGGCTGGAGTTCAGCGCACGTTCCTGCCAAGGGGCACGATCAAACCCTCGTGGGAAGCTTCGCGCCCGCCACCACCAGCTGGCTCCTATCCTGCGCCCCACCGAGCCTGTCTGGCACGACGTGTGAGCTGTTTCGCACCACCGATGGCGGGGGAGAGT
>JAJZYZ010000051.1 GCA_021797815.1 Bacillota bacterium | reverse complement strand
GCCGGCCCGTTGACGAGCCCGCTTGGTCCGGGTTACAGTCAGCGAAATGACTAACCTCACCTCACTCGCAGCGGAGATCATCGACGGCTCCATCGAGGTCATCGACCTCACGTCCCCTTTGCATTCGGGGACTCCCATCCTGCAGCTTCCACCCATGTGGGGCCAGACGCAGACGTTCCAGCTCGAAGAGATCAGCCGGTACGACGACCGCGGTCCGGCCTGGTACTGGAACAACTTCCGCACCGGCGAACACACCGGGACGCACCTGGACGCGCCGAACCACTGGGTGACAGGCAAGGATCGGGGTGACGTGTCCCAGATTCCGCCCCATCGCCTCATCGGCCCTGCAGTCGTTATCGACCGGCTCGCCGAGTCTACGGACGATCCCGACTACCTGCTTGATGTCGCGGATCTGGAGGACTGGCAGAGGCGGCACGGTCCACTGCCAAAGGCCGGGTGGCTTCTTTTTCGCACCGGATGGTCAGACCGCGGTGACGATCCGGAGCGATACGCCAACGCTGACGATCAGGGCTCGCACACGCCGGGCATGACGCACGCTGCCGCCATGTACCTCGCCGCGACGGACCTGTTGGGTGTGGGCGTGGAGACCGTCGGTACGGACGCCGGGCAGGCATTCGGATTCGAGCCCCCATTCCCATGCCATCAGGCGATTCTTGGCGCGGGCAAATACGGGCTGACCCAGCTCCGCAATCTCGAGAAACTGCCGGTGACCGGCGCGGTTCTCATCGCCGCGCCGCTCCCGATTGTCAGTGGGTCCGGGTCGCCGGCACGGGTTCTGGCTCTGGTCTCGAAGTGACAACCGTCGCCGACGCGATCGGGGCGGCGCTCGCGAGAGCGGGTGTCCGCACCGTGTTCGGCGTCGTGGGAAGCGGAAATTTCCACGTCACCAATGCGCTGACCGCGGCCGGTGCTCGATTCGTCGCCGCCCGGCACGAGGGAGGCGCAGCCGTGATGGCAGACGCCTTCGCACGTGTGACCGGCGAGCTCGGCGTGCTGTCGGTGCACCAGGGGCCCGGTCTCACCAATGCCCTGACCGGTATCACGGAGGCCGCGAAGAGTCGTACCCCACTCTTGATTCTTGCTCCTGCGGCGACAAACCCCCGTTCGAACTTCTATCTGGATGACGCGGCCCTGGCCCTGGCCGTGGGCGCGACGCCGGTGCGGGTGGCTTCGGCCGACACGGCCGCGACCGATCTCGCCCGTGCCTATCAGACCGCCGTCGGTGCGCGGCGGACGGTGCTCCTGACCCTGCCGCTCGACGTGCAGTCGAAGCCAGCGCCGCTCTTCACCCTGCCGGTCGTTCCGCCGGCGACGACTGGCGAGCCGGCCCCCGCGGCGATATCCGCACTGGCCGATACTCTGCTGACTGCCCGTCGGCCGGTGTTCGTGGCGGGCCGTGGGGCCCGGGGGGCCAACAGGCAGATAGAGCGGCTGGCCGAACGGGTCGGAGCGCTGCTTGCCACCTCCGCGGTTGCGCGCGGCCTGTTTCGTGATGACCCCTTCAACCTCGACGTGAGCGGAGGCTTCTCCACCCCGGTGGCGGCCGAACTTATCAAGGGAGCGGACCTCCTGGTCGCCTTCGGCTGTTCGCTCAGCATGTGGACGCTCAGACAAGACAAGCTTGTAGGCGAAGGCGCCACCATCGTACAGGTGGACCTTGATCGGGACGCGCTTGCCGCACAGCACCGCATCGACCTGGGCGTCGTCGGAGACACCGGGGCGACGGCGGCCGCTGTGGTGTTGGAACTGGACCGGCGCGGCGTCGGCCCGAGGACGGGGTATCGCACCGAGGCCATAGCGGGGCAGATTGCCCGGGAGGGGCACTGGGTGGATGTACCGTATCAGGCAAGATCGGAAGAGGGCCGGATTGATCCCCGCACCCTGTCCATCGCGTTAGACGCGCTGCTGCCCGCGGCCCGGACGGTGGCCGTCGACTCGGGAAACTTTATGGGCTATCCCACCATGTTTCTCGATGTCCCAGATGCGGAGGGATTTGTCTTCACCCAAGCGTTTCAGGCCATCGGTCTGGGACTCGCAACCGCAATCGGCGCCGCCGTCGCCCGCCCGGACCGACTGACGGTGGCGGCGCTCGGCGACGGGGGGGCGCTTATGGGTGTGGCCGATCTCGAAACCGCCCGAAGGCTGAATCTCGACTTGTTGGTCGTGGTGTATAACGACGAGGCATACGGGGCCGAGGTGCACCACTTCGGTCCCGGCGGCCATTCACTCGACCATGTCCAGTTTCCCCCCACGGATATCGCGGAGATCGCGCGCGGCTTCGGGTGCTCCGCCGTAAGCGTTCGCGTTCCCGGAGATCTCGAGCCCGTGGCCGACTGGCTTGCCGGCCCGCGCGATCGCCCCATGGTGGTCGACGCGAAGGTCACCCGCGGAGAGCCGTCCTGGTGGCTGGCCGAGGCCTTCCGCGGCCACTGACCGGCGCACGGGAAAGAGTCGGAGCCCCCATCACGCAACACGACGGGGGCGTCCGATTGTTCCCTGCCCCGGGCATCTTTCCCAAACGGGCCGCGATTAGATCACGCCGTGGTCCCGGAACCAGCGATCGATGAGGGCCTTTCGCGCAAGACGCTGCCGGGGCTTGCCGGTGAAGGCTGCGATATGGCTCGCGCCCTGCAGCCGCACGAGGCGGGTCTCAACACCATGGCGCTGCAGCGCCGTGTAGAACTCCTCACCCTGGCTGATGGGGCAGCGAAAGTCGACCTCTCCCTCCACCAGCAAGGTCGGCGTGGTCACCTGATGAGCGTGGGCCGCTGGCGAGTGCGCCCAGATGGTCTCGCGGTTCTGGCGCGGTGATCCACCGCCCTCCTCCTCCACGAAGTACCATCCGATATCGCTTGTGCCCCACATGCTGACGAGGTCGAACACGATCATCTCCGGGACCGCGCACGAAAAGCGCGGGGTCTGGGTGACGATCCAGCTCGACATGTAGCCACCGTAGCTGATGCCATTGACGGCCATCCGGTCCGGATCCACCCACCCCCGCTCAATCAGCGCATCCACCCCGGCCATGATGTCGCCGTAGTCGCCGCCGCCCCAGTCATTCACGCAGGCGGCGGAGAAGGCCTGGCCATAACCGGTCGACCCCCGGGGGTTGACCATCAAGACCACCCGGCCCGACGCAGCGTAGTACTGCTCTTCGTGCGAGAAGGCGTGGCCGTACGCGCCGTGCGGTCCGCCATGAACCATAAGCACCAGAGGATAGCGCTGGCCATCCTGGAATCCGGGCGGGAGCGCCACAAACGCCTGGCAGCTGGTACCGTCCGGCCGGTCATAGGTGAGGGACCGGTACTGCACGGCGTGCCAGGGCTCAAGCGCGGTCGTCTGCAGATCGGTGAGACGGGAAGGCTTCCCACCCGCCTCCAGAAGATGCACCTCCGCGGGTGTCGACGACGTTTCGGACACCACCCAGTAGCTTGGGTAGCTTCCGGCAATCGAGCTTACGCCGCCGGCGAAGTCAGGTTCAACGAGCCGCTCGGGCGCACGCCCGTCGAGATGGAACCGATAGGGAGCAGCCACTCCCGCATCGAGGATGGGCACCGCCAGGGCTGCACTGTCCGCATCCCAGGCGATGGGGATCATGTCGCTCATGCAACCGGTGTCTCCAAACAGCATGGAGGCGGGACGGTCGAAATCGGGCACCAGCCGGCGTCCATGCCCATCGGCATCCGCCATGACGTATACCGTCATGTCGGTCGCCGGCCCGACGCCATGGTCGTCGGCGACGAGCGCCAGATGTCGGCCGTCGGGAGACCAGGCCAGACTGGCCACGATGCCGCCGGGGCTGAAGATCCGGTGCGTCTCCCGCGGCTCGATGTGAAGTTCGTACACCCCCATGTCCCAGAGCTCGTCGCGCCGCCCCGTCTGCGAACGGCTGTAGGCGAGCCGGTTGCCGTCCGGATGCCAGGCGTACCCGTTTACGTCAAATTCGCCCTCGGTGAGAAATTCGGTCGCGCCCGGCGACGACATAAGCGGCACCCGGGCAATCTGGCGGCGGCGGTCATCCGTGTATCCGACTCCGTCGAACCGGTATTTCATCCGCGCCGTCATCAGAAGATCCGCCGACCGGCGTCCCTCCGGGGGCAGGGCTCCTGCCTCCTCGATGGCCTGCCACAGCGATGTGGTTTCCGGTTCGGGCGCCTCCCGCCAGGCCGTCACCGTGAGCGACTGACCATCCGGGGCCCAGCGCAGAGCCGCGGCGCCTTTCAAGTCCCGGCTTACGGCGCGCGCCTCGCCGCCATCGGCGGCCATCACGTATATCTGGGGTTCGGTGTCGCTCCCGCGGACCGCCAGGAAGGCGAGCAGCTCTCCGTCCGGGGACCAGACGGGAGCGCCGTCGGCGGGACCGGCGGTATAGGCCGCGGCCTTGCCGGTGGCGCGCTCCACCATCCAGATCTGACTCACATAGCGGTCCTGCTCGCGGTCGGTGCGCGTCACCGAAAAGACAGCGCGGCGGCCGTCGGGCGAGGGGACGATGTCGCCGAGGCGCGACAGATCCATAAAGCCGTGCAGGGGAACCGTGCAGTCAACAGCCAAGGGGCGCCTCCGTTCTATTCACGCTGCGATGAGCACCTGTTGTCGTGACTTCTCGCACCCACCGCCTGTCTCCTCCGGATGGTGAGGTCTTCCTGGCGCATGTTTAGGCGCGAGTCCGTGAAGACGCGGGGAGCCTCCGGGGCCGCGCCCGTCTGCAATAAGAAGGCAGCGCTGGATGATCAAAAACCGAGGAAGCCGCAGAGAGGAAGACGCCTGTGACCCTTGACCACCGCCGCGACAGATCGGGTCGCGGGGCTCGGCGTGACCGTTGTGAGGCCGCCCCCGGTCGCGTCCCGGCAGGGACCGGAGGTCGTTCCGGCGCTGTGCGGATGCTTCGCGCGGCCGGGATACGTGAGCGGCTCTTTCGGTCGTACGGCCGAGGAAGAAGGGTGGCGGGGCGGTCTGTTGGCTCACCGCCCTGACTATGGGGGCGCGCTCCTAGACCATCGTGAGGCCCCCCGACACCGACAGCACCTGACCGGTAATCTGGCGAGCCTCGGGCCCGGCCAGAAAGACGATCGCGGCGGCGATGTCGTCGGGCTCGGCCACCTGGCGCAGGGGAATACGCCGGATCATGCTCTCAATCTTTTTTTGCGCCTCCGGGCCGACGCCCATATTCTCTTCCAGGACACGGGTGTTGGTCGGACCGGGCGCCACACAGTTCACCCGGATGCGATGGCGGGCCATCTCCTGCGCGAGCGACTTCGTGAGGGCGATGACGCCCCCCTTGGCGGCGGCATAGACCGCCTCGCCCTGCATGCCGACCCGACCTGCGTCCGACACCACGTTCACGATGCTGCCGCCGCCGCCTCCCTCTATCATCCGAGGCAGCACGGTATGGAGCGACCAGATAACGGCCTGGAGGTTCACGCCTATGATCCGGTCCCAATAGGCCCGATCTTCGGCGAGAAAGCTCTGGGTGAGGGTCCAGCCGGCGTTGTTGATGAGGCAGTCGACACCGCCCAGCGCGTCCATCGCCTCCGTCATCAGCTCCGCGTTCACATCTGGATCGGCCAGGTCACCGGCGAGCGCCACCGCGTGCCCGCCGAGGGCGGCGGCGGCCGCTTCCGCGCTGGGCCGGTGCTGGGCCAGCACGGCCACCCGCGCTCCTCCGTCAATGAGACGCCGCGCCGTACTGAAGCCGATGCCCCGTCCGGCACCGGTGACGATGGCCCGCGTGATGCCCGACTCCGTCACCGCAGGCGTCCGCGATTCTGCCACAGGGCGGCCCGCATGGCCTGCCGTTCCCGCTCGTAAATCTGGACGAGACGCTCGGCCGCTTCCCGGCCGCCCAGAAACTCCAGCTTCCGTACTTCGAGCGGGTCGGACGCCCGGATGATGGCGAGATCGTTTTCACTGGGCGGGGGCGTCTCGTCCATCCGGCCGTCATCCGAAAAAGACAGGGGGAACCCGGTCGCTTCCTGAACGGCTTCCCGGCTCACGCCGGGATGGAGGGAGAGTACGGCCAGGCTGTGGTCGGGGCCGTTGAAGTCAAATACGCCAAGGTTCGTCACGAGCCGGGTGGGCGCACCCCGCTGACCGAGAAGGCGCTCCCGGTCCGGGCCGTATCCGGCCCCGCTCCGGAAGTCTACACGCTCCACGACGGTGCGCGGTGAGTGGTTCGTGACGTAATAGAGGATGGCCGATAGGTGACTCGTATCTTCCGGGATTCCCCGCGATCCTACCATCGCCACCCGCGGAGAGGCCCACGGGCCGATGGCGGTGATATTCACGTTTCCGAAGCGGTCAATCTGGGCCGGATTGATCCAGATCCGGAAGCGATCGAGAAATATGGCGTCGAAAATATCCTCCATCGTAAGGGGAATGCCCCGCTGCGCGTCGGTCATGAACTGCCCGAGGGTCAGAGTGGGCATGGGCGTCACTTCCATACCGGACTCGGGCGTGGACAGCACCGCCAGTTCCGGGGCATGCGTGCGCTTGGCGAGGTACGCCGACAATGCGCCCAGGGCGGTCACGGAACTCACCATGACCTCGCCTGAAAGCTCGCGGGCCATGGCGGCAATCATCAGCTCGTCAACCGAGTAGTCCACGAAAATCTCCCTTCGAGATGTCTGTCACACTGGTGGGTCGGCCGCCTCACACCTCGAGGCGGCCGACGAGCTCCTCGGGTCCGCCGACCGCCTGGATGTAGTCCGCCGGCACGTCGGTGACATAGCGGGCACAGTAGGCGTCCCAGGTCTCGGGAGTGCGCGCCGCGGCCAGATATGCCTGCACATGCGCCAGATCGGCGCGGTAATAGGGGGCGCATCCGGTGAAGTGGGCGCCCCAGGCAGCCTCCACGACCGCGTCCACGTGAATCCGGTGGATCTGGACGTCGCGTCCGTAGCGCTGCAGTTCCTCCGGGGAGACGATGCGCTCCGCCGAGAGAATGGTGTGACGGGCCGCCTTGGCACACAGGACATCGACGTGGCCGTCCCCGAGGATCACGCCATTGCCGAAGGGGTCGGCGAGGTTTACGTGGATGAGGGCGAAGTCAGGCTTAAGCGCCGGCACCGCCACCAGGGTTTCTCCTTCGATGGGGTCCTGAAACAGCCGGAAAGATGGGTTCACGGTCAGCACATCGGTTCCGAGTCCGGCGTGGGTGGGCAGGAACGGCACGTTTTTGACCGTGGCGTCGAGACCCGCCATGACGGTGAACTCGGTCCACTCTTCAAATTCGGTCGTCTGCTGCTCACGGGCCCGGCGGAAGTTGGGGGCGAGCCCCATGATTTCGAAACCCACAAAGGCGTAAACCACCCGCGATACCTTGCGTGTGCCCAGGAGAAGGTCAACCTCCGGGCCGCCCACGTCCACGATAAGGCGGAAGTCGCCCGCTCCCCGCGCCGCCAGCGCACGCACCAGGCTCATCGGCTTGCGCGAGAGCGATGACCCGCCAATGGCGATTGTAGAGCCGGCCGGAATGGCCTCCACCACCTCGGTGTGGCGCAGTAGCTTGTTCACGCCTTCTTCTTCCTCTCTTGTGGCTTGCAAGCCGGCATCGACCGGGATCGGCGCACAGGCTAGTCCCGAATCTCTTCAAAAGGTCCCGACGTGAGCGAGATGCCGCCGTCGACCCTGAGGACCTGACCGGTGATGAAGCCGGCCGCGTCGGAGGCCAGCATCACGGCCGCCCGGGCTACGTCCTCTGGCCGGCCAAGCCGTCGGAGCGGGGTGGCGCGCGTCGCCGCCTCCTCGAGGCGGGGAAAACGATCCTGGAGATAATAGCGGGCCGAGTCCGTGTCAATCACGCCCGGAGACAGGCAGTTGACGGTGATGTTCATCGGACCCAGTTCGTACGCCCAGTAGCGGGTCCACGTCTCGACGGCGCCCTTGGCGGAGCCGAGGCTGCCGTAGTTTGGGAGGGTGAAGGTGGTGCCATGACCCGACACGGTGATGATGCGGCCGGGCCTGCCGCCCCGGGTCATCAGCGGGACGGCGCGCTGCACCGTCAGAAGCAGGCTCTCGACGATGAGGGAAAACGTCCGATGGTAGTGATGGGGCCGCATCTCGAGGCCGGGCTTGAAGGCCGTGGCGGCGGCGTTGGCCATGTAGATGTCAAGACGCCCGAACGCCTCGTCGATGCGGATGAAAGCCCGGTCGATCTGCTCCGGGTCCTCCAAATTGGCCTGCACGATGAGGGCCCGCCGTCCGCGGTCCTCGACGCCGTGGGCAGTGGCGTGGGCCCCTTCTTCAAATTTGTTGTAGTGCACGATCACATCCGCGCCGGCCTCGGCCATGGCCCACGCGGCGGCCTGGCCGATTCCGCGCGAGCTTCCGGTCACGAATGCGACCCGGTCTCGCAAGTCGCCGGTCATCGGAGGCTTCCGCCTCCGAGCCACTGGCCGCCGTCAATCACCAGCACCTCGCCGGTGATGAAGTCGGCGTATGGCGACAGGAGATAGCAGGCGGCGTCAGACACCTCGTCCACAGTGCCGAAGCGGCCCACCGGAATCTGAGCCCGAAGGCGCGCGGAGGATTCCTCATCCGGCCACAGCGCCTGGCGTGCTCCGTCCGTGTCGGTCGGTCCGGGGGAGATGCAGTTCACCCGGATCCCGTACGGCGCCCACTCCATTCCCAGCGTGCGGGTCATAGCCACCACGCCTGCCTTGGCCACGGCCGAGTGCAGGGTCTTCGGGCCGCCGGTCCAGGCGTAGCTGGCCACGATGTTGACAATGCGCCCGCCGTGCCCCGACTCGATGAAGTGGAGCCCGGCAATCCTGGTGCAGTAGAACGTACCGTGCAGGACGCTTGCCACCACGGCGTTGAACCCGTTGACGCTGAGTTTCTCGCTGTCCACGATGAAATTGCCGGCGGCTGAGTTGACCAGCATGTCCATGCGGCCGAAGTGCTCCAGAACCTTCGCGCCCATGGCCTCCACCTGATCCGGCTGGCGAATGTCGGTCGGAACGGGCAGGGCCTCGATGCCAAGAGCCTGAAGCTTGTCGGCGGCTGGGTTCACATGCTCCGGGTTACGGCTCACCAGTGCGACTCGCGCTCCCAGGCGGCCAAGCTTTTCGGCGATCCCGTAGCCGAGCCCGGTGCCGCCGCCGGTCACGACGGCCACCTGTCCGGCAAAACTTTTTTCGGGCAACACTGAGATTCACTCCCTCAGATCAAGATGGATCGATCAAAGTCCGCGAAAGACGGGCGGCCGCTTCTCCAGAAAAGCCGCGATCGCCTCCCGGTGATCCTCGGTGCGTCCGAGTACGTCCTGCTGCCGTGCCTCTTCGTCGACGACCAGCGAAAACGGCTCGTCGGCCGCCGAATAGAGGACCGACTTGGCGGCGGCCAGCGCCAGGGGTGCGCCCTCCGCCAGCCGGCCGGCCCACTCCCGGGCCGCCTCTTGGAGCGCGTCCGCATCGGGAGCCACGGCCGCTACGATGCCCGACTTCTGGGCATCGTCGGCACCGAACGGTTGGCCCGTCAAGGTTAGCTGCATCGCGCGGGAGAGGCCCAGCATGCGGACCAGCATGTGGGCGGCCCCGGAGTCCGGGACAAGGCCTACCCGCACAAAGGCGGCGATAAAGCTTGTACGCGGCTCCGCCAGACGAATGTCAGCCGCCAGGGCCAGCGACAGACCACCACCCGCGGCGGCGCCGTTGACGGCCGCCACCACGGGCTTCGGCAGCGAACGGATGGCGGCCACCAGGGGCACCCACTCTTCATAGATAAGCCGCGCGAGCTGCGGGCCCTCCTCTTCATAGGAGGCCTGAAGCTCGGCCACGTCCTGGCCGACCGAGAACGCCCGGCCCGCCCCGGTCAGGATGACACTTCGGATTTCGTCGGCCCCCGCCCGGTCCAGCGCCTCTCCGAACTCCTGGCGCATGTCGCGGGTAAAGGCGTTTAGGGCGTGCGGGCGATTGAACGTGATGGTGGCGACGGGACCCTCCACCGAAAACTCGACCAGTGCGATGATAATCGTCTCCCGGCCGGCAGTACTCGCCGGTAATGGGACCGGATTCCGGTCGCTCCAATGTTTCTTATCGAGGCCCGTGAAGTCCTGCAAGGAGACGGAAGAGCGCGGGCGTTGACGAGGTCCGGAAACTAAGACACAGTACGTACTACGGAAAGTTTACGAGGTGAACTAATGGTGGCGGAAACGGGAGCACGTGCCGAGGTGCTGGACCGGCTGGAAGCTCTCATCATGCAGACCGGGCGGCTGTTTGCGACGCACGCCCAGGGAGCGCTCACCCCTACCCAGTCCATCGTTCTCCGCCATCTCACCGAGCGGGGTGCCGTCCCGATGGGGGAGCTCGCCGATGCTCTTGACATTACGATGGCAGGCGCGACCGGACTCGTCGACCGCATGGTGCAGGCGGGATTTTTGAGCCGTCGGCGGAGTGAGGTGGACCGGCGCCTGGTGCTGGTGGCCGCAACTGCTGAAGGACGGCGCGTCCTCGACGCCGATCGTCAGAATCGTTTTCAGACGTTTCGGAAGGTCACAGAGGGGTTAAGTCTCGAGGATCTCACACAGTTTGAGCGAATTCTTGCCCTTCTGCTGGACCGCTCCCGCCACGAAGAGGAAGCTTAGGGAGAGTAACCGGTGCCCCGTCCCGCCGTGGGCGTCCGGGAAGGGTGGCGGGTTGTGAGCGCGACGATGCCGCGACGACGGGCTGAGCTCCCATGCTGAGGGCTACTGGTGTCGTGCTGGGGATCCTGGCCATCGCGCTGGCCGTCTGGTTCGGATATCATCCCGCGTCCTCTCCTCATCTCTATCTATACAGCCTTGGGGCGGCCGGTGTCGTTCTCGGTGCCGTGAGTCTTCTCGTGCGTCGCGGCACGCGACCGTCGATGCCCGAGGCCCTACAGACCCCGTCTGCGCCTCCGGACGCCCGACCGCCGTCGTCCGGCTCAGCGTCTGAGCTCCCCGACACCCTCGAATCGCTGCCGGCCTGGGCTCAGCTGCAATGGGACCTCACGCGCGCCCTATGGAATGTCCGGGCCGCCGAGGCGGAGCTTTGGGGGCAGGAGCTGGCCGAGATGGTGGTGATGCGCATGACCGAGACATCCGTGCGCGATGCCCGCGATCGGTTGACCGATGCGGCGCTCCTCGCCGAAGGCTTTCGCGCCATTGCCGCCGGGCGCGTGCCGGAATACCGCCCTGAGCGCTTCTTGCGCCTCATGGAGACGGTCGATGTGGAGATACGGCTGGCCGAGCTTGAAGTTGATGAACGGCGCGCCGCTCGCGACGCACGGGTCGGAGATCCGGAGTCGAGCGGCACCACCCCGCAGGATCGCCTGCAGGAGGCCCGCAGGCGGTTCGAACACCTGACGGCGACAGAATCCCGCTGGGTCGAAGTGTATCTGCTAAAGCGCGGCTACGAAACACTCCTGCACCATCTCGAAGAGTCTAGAGGGAAGGCGCTCTGAGCGTGTCCCTTGAGTAACGAAGCGAGCACACAAACCCGAAGGGTGTGATGGGAGGAACGGCATGCGGGTAGCAGTTACGGGGGCCAGTGGCTACGTCGGTCGCGCGGTGGTGGCGGCGCTGGTAGCGGAGGGTCATGAGGTGGTGGCGGTCTCACGCCATCCCCGTCTCGGTGATCCCGGCCATGGACTCGGCCTCGATGTCGTATCCGATGACCTGCGGCCCGCATTTTCCAGTGCCGATGCCGTCGTTCATCTGGTGGGAATCATCCGAGAGCAGCCGGACGCTGGCGTGACCTTTGAACGCCTGCATGTGGAGGCGACCCAGCGCGTCCTTGACGCCGTCCGCCAGTCGAACGTCTCGCGGCTCGTGCACATGTCGGCCCTCGGCACCTCGGCGCGCGGGGGGAGCGCCTACTTCGAGACCAAGTGGCGTGCCGAAGAGGCGGTCCGGGGCGCGTGGCCGTCGGCCACCATCGTCCGTCCCTCGCTCATGTTTGGAGGCGGCGCCGACTTCTTCAAGACACTGGCCGGACTGGCGCGGAACCCGGTGGTGCCCGTGCCCGGGGATGGACGCACCCCGTTCGATCCGGTAGCCCGCGCAGACGTCGCGCGCGCCCTGGCGTTGATTGTGAGCGATGACGGAGCGCAGGGCGGCACGTTCGAGATTGGAGGACCGGAACGGTTTACCCTCAATCAACTGATCGACCGTGTCGGGCAGGCGGCGTTCGGTCGAAGGCCGCCCCTTCCGAAGTTCCACATGCCGCTTCGTGCCCTTCGCCCGCTGGTCGCGTTCGGAGAGCGCGTACCGGCCTTTCCCCTCACTCGTGATCAGTTAGACATGCTCGGTATCCCCAATACCACAAATGACACGCGCTGGCACCGATGGGTCCCGGACCCCCAGCGCCTTGATCGGGATCTTTGAGGCATATTGTGAATCGTCATGCTCCCTGCTATTATGGCAAAGCCATAATCGGGCTGGAACGCCAGGAAGGAGGGGCCGCTATGACCGATTTCCAGAAGATCCGCATCTTCGGCGGGAGTGGTGCGCCCGCTCCTCGTCCGCCCAATCCGTAGGGTTTCCACATGGAAACGCCGGTTGGGCCAAAAGCCCGGCCGGCGATTTTTCTTGGCCGAGGGGCCGTGGCAGGTAGGGAGGCATACGTCGTGGGAGCCATGCCCGCCATCCCGCTGGATCGGGTGGCGCTTGAGGCGTCGGGTTTGAAGAAATCATTCCGGGAACGGGAAGCGGGTGAGCGGCACTGGCGTCAGGTGGACGCGGTAGCCGGCATAGACCTGGTCGTGCCCCGGCGGGAGATCCTTGGCATCCTTGGACCGAACGGGTCAGGCAAGTCGACCCTCATCCGGATGATGGCCACTCTCCTCATCCCGGATGCCGGGTACGTGCGGGTATTCGGGCTGGACGCCACGCGCGACCGGATGGCCGTGCGCCGGCTTATCAACCGGGTGTCGGTGGAGGCTAGCTTCTTCAAGAAGCTGACGGCCACCGAAAACCTGGCTTATGCGACCGGCCTCTACGGCGTCTCCAATCGGGAGTCGCAGCAGGAGGCCGCGCGGATCTTGGAGCGGCTTGGACTGCCGGCCCAGAAGCTCAGGGTGCCGTTGGAGCAGCTTTCGCGGGGCCAGCAGCAGAAGGTGGCGATTGCGCGCGCTCTCCTCACCTCTCCCAATCTGATGCTGCTGGATGAGCCGACCACCGGGCTCGACCCCAAGTCGCGGCGCGAGGTGCAGGAGTTCATCCTGGAGGTGCGGGCGACACACGACGCCACCATCATCATCTCCACCCACGACATGGAAGAGGCGGACCGGATCTGCGACCGAGTCGCCATCATCGACCGGGGCCGCTTCGTGGCGCTTGACACCCCCAAGGGGCTGAAGAGCACCTATGGACAGGGTGGAGACAGCCTCGAAGCCGTGTTCTTCAATCTCATCGGCTCCACGCTGGAGCAGGACACCATCGACGCGTAAGCGCCGGATCCAAAACACGAAGGCAGGACGATACGCATGTTGGCGGTGCAGGTGGCTCGGGAGAGCCAGGCGGTCTGGGCGCTCGTTCGGCGGAACTTTCACCTCATCCGCAGGTATCTGGGGTGGGAGGTGGTGTTCCTCTTCTACAACGTGGTGAACACGCTCACCATCGGGCTCATCGGCCTTGCCATGCCGGCCGGCACGGCTCGCAACCGCGAGGTGGTGTATCTCGCCATTGGAGCGCTGTTGTGGAACTTCCTGTCCATCCTGTTTCAGGAAGTGTCCAACTCCGTGCAGTGGGAGCGATGGGAGGGGACCATCGAGTACAGCTTCATGGCACCAATCCACCGCCTGACCTACCTGGGCGGGGTCTGCCTATGGGCCGTTCTGTACGGGCTCGTGCGGACGGTGGTCGTCCTCCTGGGAGTGGCTTTCTTCTTTCACATTTCCGTCGGTGGAGCGGATCTGGTGGGAGCCGCCATGGTCCTCTTGGCGTCAAGCGTACCCTTCATCGGACTCGGTCTGATGGCTGCGGTGCTGCCGCTTTTGTCCACCGAGCGGGGCGCGCAGGCGACCCAGGTGATCCAGGGGGTGCTGCTTCTCATCTCAGGCGTGTACTACCCGGTAGCGGTGCTGCCGCACTGGATCGGGTGGGCCTCCGTGCTCTCGCCTGCCACCTACACCCTTGAGTACGTAAGGCAGGCCGTTCTGTCGGGCGCCGGCGTGGTCTCGCTCATACCGGTATCGCTGGGGCTCCTGCTGTCGGGGGTGGTCCTCATTCCTATCGGACTCATCATCTTCACGGTCGCGGAACGCTACGCGATGCACCGCGGCACGCTCAAGCGCAACGGCTGATCCGAGGCTCAGCGGCGCCGGTCGATCTCGGCCGGCGCCTTTCTGCGCCGGGAATCGGCCCTCAGGTAACGGTTCCAGACGATAGCGGCGACAAGTCCGGCGAAAAGCGCCCAGAACAGCACGGCGTATACTTCTCCCACGCCGCTCACGGAACCGCCGAGCGTTAACAAGGCGTGTCCGACTCCCATCGCGCACCTCCTAGCCTAAGTGTAGATCGAAAGACGCAGCGCTGCCTGAGCGCGGGCTTAGTGTCTGATTGCCCGCCGCAGCGGGGGTTGCTACACTGCGCTTAACGTGACTCGGCAAAGGGGGACAGAGCGTGGAGCATCGCCTGGACACCTACCACCTCCGCCGCTACGTCAACATCATTGTCGAATCCACCGTTACCTCGCCCAGCCTGGCCGAAATGGTGCATCATCACCTGGACGTCCTGTTTGCGCGAGGGACCCGACGGGGGTCTGGCAATCACGCGCCGGACGCCGAAGCCTGGTACGAAGTCCACGACGTGGACGAACGTTTCATCCGACTCCTCGTGAGCGACGCCCGCGCCTACCCCGACTCCTTGTACCGGCGCGCGCAGGCCCTCTTGCGGATCGGCGTCAATGGCGCCCTGGCCAATCCGGACGACGACCAGTTCGCGCACGAGGTCTTTGGCCGAACACTGTTCAGGACCTGCCCTCATTGCGGGTACCGGTGCGATGGCTGGCTTGACTACTACGGGCATATGAAGCTCGGGCACTGGGGGACGCCCAACACCTGGTCGGCCTGATGCCTCCGAAAGGCGACGATTCGGCATGCTGACAGTGGGAAACGCGCTTGCAGGGTCGGTGCGGCGGTACCCCGAGAAGACCGCCCTCGTGTTTGGGGAAGACTCCCTCACCTTCAGCGAGCTTGACCGGCGAGTGAACCGGTTTGCCCAGGCCCTCAGGGCCGAGGGTGTGGGACCGGGGGACCGGGTCGCGCTCCTCCTTCCAAATGGACTTGCCATGGCGGAGGCGTACTTTGCCACAGCCCGGCTGGGTGCGGTGGCGGTGCCGGTCAATGTGCGCTGGGCGCCTCCCGAACTTCGCTACGTCATGGACGACGCGACTCCGAGCCTCATTATTGCCGGCGAAGAATTTCGCCCGGCCCTCGAAGGAACACCGCGCACCTATATCGGCGCCTCCTGGGAGGAGAAGATTCAGGCGGCACCGGATACTGACCCGGGAGTGACCGTGCGGGAAACCGACCCCTGGGTCATTGTGTACACCTCGGGTACGACGGGCCGCCCCAAAGGCGCCGTGCGCGACCATCGCTCCAACGTGGCCATCGCCCTCATCCTGCTGGCCGAGCTGGGCATTTCCGCGGATGATGTGGGCCTCGCGCTCCTGCCGATGTTTCACGTGAACTCCATGTGGTTCGTGACTCTCTCTCTCGCCATCGGTGCCACGTGCGCCATCTACCCACACCGCACCTTTCATCCCGCGCATGTAGTGGAGGAGCTGAATCGAACCCGCGCCACCTATTCCATGTTTGTGCCGAGCATGCTGTCGTTTCTGGCCGACGCGGCCGAGCGTGGTGCGCTTGATGCCCGAAACCTGCGGGTGGCAATGACGTCTTCAGCGCCGCTTGACGCGGGCCTCCGGGATCGTCTGCTCGGCATTTTCCCGCGCGCCAATCTTTACGACATCTACGGATCCACCGAGTACGGCGGGGTGACCCTCCTGCGCCATTACGCCGGCGGGCCCGTGGGGACCGTGGGCTGGCCCGCCATCGGCCAGGAACTTCGCATCTTTCGCGATGACTACACAAGAGCGCCTGATGGCGAAGTGGGAGAGGTGGGTGTGGCTGGCCCCACGCTCATGACCGAGTACTGGCGCCGACCCGAGGACACGCGGTCCGCATTTCACGATGGCTTCCTGACGCTCGGGGACATGGGCTTTCTGGATGAGGCAGGGCGCCTGGTGCTGGTGGATCGCAAGCAGGATATGATCATCGTGGCCGGTGAGAATGTCTATCCCTCGGAAGTCGAGTCGGTGCTGGCGTCGGACCCGGCCGTGGCGCTCGCGGCCTGTATCGGGCTGCCCGACGAGCGGCGGGGCGAGAGTGTGGCGGCCGTCGTGGTGGCATACCCTGATGCGGCCGTGGATGTCGAACGGCTCCACGCTCTGTGCCGCGAGAATCTGGCCGACTACAAGCGCCCGCGGAAGATTGCCGTGTGGCCGGAGCTGCCGCTCGGGCCGGCGGGCAAGGTGGTGCGCCGGCTCGTGCGCGACCAGTGGCGTGAGGGCGAAAAGCGGGCCCCGGCTGATGACGCCCGGCCCCCCGGCTCATGAGTTAGGCGTCTTCATCCACTGGTCGAGCCACGCGAGTGTCTCGCGCCATAACCGCGCCCGTGCGCGCGGCGTGTCAAGTGTGTGCCCGGCTCCGGCCAGGTCCACCATACGGTAGGGGACCTGAAGGCGTTCTAGGGCGCTTGCGAACTGGTGTG
>JAJZYZ010000138.1 GCA_021797815.1 Bacillota bacterium | reverse complement strand
GGCGGTGCAGCCGTTTCTGGGCCGGATGGTCGACGCCCGCCCCGGGCGCTACTACATCGCGTTCTCGCTTCTTGTCATCTCCGTGGCCGTGCTGGCGGAGCCGTTCTCCCGCAATTTCTTCCTCTTCTTGGGCGTCATCCTGATCGCGACCTTGGCAAGCTCCCTGTTTCACCCGCCGGCGCTGGCGCAGATCGGCCATGACAGCCGCCGGAGCAAGATCATGCCGGTGTTTTTGGTGTCGGGTAATGTGGGACGTGCGGTGGGGCCGCTTGCCACCTCCGCTCTCATCGTGCTGGCGGGCCACCATATATCGGGAGCGGCCGTCATCGCGCTGCCGGGACTGGTTCTGGCCGGCATGGCCGGCCTCCTGGCTCCGCGCTTTCAGATGCCGCAGCGGCGCACGTCGGAACACGTGTCGATGAAGGCCATCGTCCGCGGCCGCACCCGCCCGCTCACGGCGCTGCTCGGACTCACCGGCATGCGCTCGCTCGTGACCTCCGGGCTCCTGGCCATGCTCCCCATCTGGTTTCACCTGCAGGGACACAACGAACTGAAGGCCGGACTCTATCTGGCGGTCCTTCTCTTTGTCGGCTCCCTCGGCAACGGACTCGGCGGGTGGCTCATGGGACGCTGGCCCCGCTGGGTGCTGTTTTCCGTGTCGACCGCCGGAACGGCGGTGGCGTTCTTGCTGTTTGTCGGCTCGACTGGCCTGTGGTCCCTCATCCTGATTGGCCTCATCGGCCTCTTTGCCATGGCCACGTCGTCCCTCAACATCCTGATCGGACAGGAGCTCTTGCCCGAGAGCCGCGGCATGGGCTCCGGAGTCGCCCTCGGCCTCGGAAACAGCGTGGGCGCCCTGTTCATCGCGCTGCTGTCGCTGGTAGCCGGCCACTACGGCATACCGGCCGCCCTTTACACTATCGGGGTGCTGGCCCTCCTAAGCGTCCCGCTGAGCTTCCTGTACGGCGGCTGGACCAAGCTTGACACGCGGTTTGGCCCACAAACCGCATAGACACCCGGTGGGTCAGGCTCGCCGGTCGGGCGCGGTCCGCTGACAGCGGGCCGCGTTTCGGTTCGCGAACGCGATCAGGTCGCGTTGCTATCGGCGCCCGCCCCCGGATTGCCGATGAGGCTTCCCAGGAACTCTTCAATGCGGTCCCGGATCCCGTCACGCACCGCCCGAAACTGTCGGAGAATGTCCTCCTCCGAGCCGGTGGCGCGGGCGGGATCGATAAAGTCCCAGTGGAGCCGGCGTACCTCGGGCGGCGTCACCGGACACGCGTCGCGCGCGTCCCCGCACAGCGTGATGACGTAGTCGGCGCGCGCGAGGATGGCCGGGTCGATGACCTTGGAGGTATGCCCGGCGATGTCGACGCCGGCCTCCCGCATCACGTCGACGGCGCGCGGGTTCAGGCCATGGGCCACGACGCCCGCACTGTGGACCTCCACGCGGTCGCCCGCGATGTGGTGCATAAACCCCTCGGCCATCTGGCTCCGGCAGGAGTTGCCGGTGCACAGGAAGTAAATCACGGGCCTGGTCATGCTGGTTCCTCCTGAAATAACGTCCGTTGGAAGTAGAGCGCGACGTTCACGAGACCGATCATCACCGGTACCTCCACCAGGGGTCCTATCACGGCGGCAAACGCCGCGCCGGAGTTGATGCCGAAGATGCCGACGGCTACGGCAATCGCAAGCTCAAAGTTGTTGCTGGCAGCGGTGAACGACAGGGTGCACGTCACCGGATACCCGGCGCCCGCGCGTCTTCCCATGAAAAACGAGACCAGGAACATGACGACGAAGTAAATCAAGAGCGGTGCGGCGATGCGGAGCACATCGAGGGGAAGCGCCAGGATGAGCTGCCCCTTTAGCGAGAACATCACGAGGATGGTGAAGAGAAGCGCCCCCAGCGTGATCGGACTCGTGGCGGGGATGAACCGGCGGTCATACCAGGCACGGCCCTTCAGCTTTCTGAGGCCAAACCGGCTCAGGATCCCGAGCGCGAGCGGGATGCCGAGATAGATACCCACACTGTCGGCCACCTGCCCCATGGTGAGGTGAATGGCCAGGCTGGGAAGCCCAAGCCAGCGAGGCAGCACGGTGACGAAGACGTAGGCGTAGGCCGAATAGAAGAGCACCTGAAAGAGGGCGTTGAAGGCGACGAGTCCGGCCGCGTATTCGGCGCTCCCCTGCGACAGGTTGTTCCAAACGATGACCATCGCGATGCAGCGCGCAAGCCCGATAAGAATCAGGCCCACCATGAATTCGGGCGAGTGGCGCAGGAACAGGACCGCCAGGCCGAACATCAAGAGAGGGCCCAAGATCCAGTTCTGAAACAGCGAGAGGCCGAGGACCCGGCCGTTTTTGAAAACCTGGCCCATGTCCTCGTAGCGCACACGCGCAAGCGGGGGATACATCATGAGAATGAGCCCGGCCGCAATCGGTAAAGACGTCGTCCCCACCTGCCAGGACGTGACCAGCCGGGGAAGACGCGGCGCCAGGTCGCCCACGACAATGCCAAGCGCCATGGCGGCGAAGATCCAGACCGTGAGATAGCGATCGAGGAAAGACAGACGTCTCATCGGTGGCCCGGCTTCGCTAAAGACACTGAACGAGACGCCCTTCCTGTTCGAGCCGGCGAAGCTCCCCGCTCATATCCGGCAGGTGCGCCAGGGACACCCCGATGGCGTGAAGCCGCTCCCGGTCGAGTGAGTAGAAAACCCACATCCCCTGGCGCCTCTCGTGGACCAGGCTCGCGGTCTTAAGACGGCTCATGTGCTTGGAGACGGCCGGCTGCGAGATGCCGAACAGGGGGACGAGCTCGCACACGCAACAGTCCCGGATGTTCAGGAGAGACACCATCTTGAGACGCGTGGGGTCTGCC
>JAJZYZ010000137.1 GCA_021797815.1 Bacillota bacterium | reverse complement strand
TCTCTTTCGGACTCGGTTCGGCGGCCCGGCTACCCTCACTGGAAATTAGCTTACAGACGCCCCGACCCTCGAGGAGGGTGACATCTGGCCGTGCGGCGACGACGCGAGGCATCATCCCGATCCTCTCTCATCGATCCATCCTAACCTGAGCGTGCCCGCTCCGTTCCCCTGTGCCCACAGGGGAGTCACTGTAGAGATGGTGACGCGGCCCTCGCACAGGCGGTCGACCACGGTACACAGAGCGGACGCGGCCCCTGAGCGCCCGGCGAGGCGATCCGAACGCGGAGGACGCCCTCCCCGCAGGCCCGCTCCATGGGAGCGGGCGACTGAATGCCCGGGAGCTAGCCGAAGGCCCAGATCGTGACCATGATGCGCGCTTGTTCGAGTGGCCGGGCTCTCGGTCGGTCTCCCGGATGGCGGATAGACCGGGTGGTCCAGCACGGGAGCCCCGGCCGGGGACCGGATGTGAGCGGGGCAGCCAGGCCCTGAAAAAAAGCGCAGGGAGGACGGTTTGGTCCGATCGGCGATCCATCGAAGAGAGACGGCGTGTACTCCCGGGGGAGCGAAGCGGGACGCGCCGCCCTGAATCCTTTTAACACCTGCCCCGATCTGGATTAGGCTCACGGCCGGCGGCGACTCATCGAAAAGGGTCCACGGGTCCGTCTGCCCGGCGGGTCTCGCAGCAAGGAGCCGGCCGCGGTTCAGGAAATGACCCAAACGCCGCCGAACTCGGATAGATGGGGTAGCCAGTTCCTGTTGACGCGCCTCCGACGCCGAACGGGGCGCGATTTCCGAACCGCTCCTGCCAGGGGAATTTGCGCCCGGAGACCTCGCGGCGGGACAGCTCTCGCCGCCCGTCGCACGCATCGGTGACCAGATCCCACGAGCACCTGGTGCCCGTCGGGACCCTCTCCGATTATGATGAAGACAGCGTGTCCACGAGACCACAGTAACCAAGAGGCAAGGCCGGCCCGGGGCTTGCCCCCGCATCGCAAGCACATGAGCTGAACGCGGTCGGGAGGCATGTCAGATGCGTGGCGCCCCGACGGTGCGCGGAGCCGGGTGGATCCTCCACGGTGCCGCCGATGGCTTGGGAACTCCGGGGGCACTGAGAGACCATGCGCGCGAACTCCGTGCCTCCTGCGTGGTGGATCCGAGGCACACCCCCGAACCCCGTCGCCCTTTGCCACGGGTCCGGGTTCCTCGTTGGCGGCGGCACGGTGATGACGGCCGGGCGCTCAAGCGAGGGGTCATTGCGACAGGGATGGACGACCGGTGCCCCGTTGGCGGGCCCCCGGTGCACAATTTCCGGGGCCGCTCGCTTGCGATGGCCGTTTGTCCTTTCCGGGCACCGGCCCGAGTCTCGACGCGACTTCATTTCCGGCGGGCTCGCCACCAAGCCGGGGCGTGTCTCTTTCAGGATCGCCCGGCGGCTCCGACCTCGGTCGCCGATCCAGGAGGGGCGCGTACCTCCTGGGGGTGTCCTGTAAGGGCCAGACCATCATGAAGCGGACCGATGGTGCTCCCTGGTGGGTCGGCTTCGTGATTGTCGTTCTTGGGGGAGTGGTCGTCGTGGGGGCGGCCTTCGGCGCCGTCCTGGCCGGGTTGTGCGACATGGCCCGTGACTGCACCGCGACCAACAACGTGCTGACGGCCCTGGCCGTCGTGACTGGCCTTATCGCCTTCTATGGAGCACCGGCCACGGCGGCGCTGGCGACGAAGCGGTGGTGGTGGGCGACCGTCACCCTGCCGCTGCCGGTCGCCTGGCTCGGCCATGCGCTGGCCGGACCGCCGGCGGTAGCCTCAATCGACCGGCTGGCGGTCGTGGTGACCGGCCTTTCCGTCCTCGAAGTGCTGGGAGTGGTCGGGCTTCTCGCCTGGACGAGGCGGAGGCCGATGCATGGGCCTGGCAACGGTTTTTGATCACGGACTCGTGATCTGGGTCATAAAGTCTGCCAGAAATCGTTCGCGGTCGAGACGCGTTGCGCACCGCACGGGAAATCCGAGACTGTCGGGCGCCGCACTGGTCCGTCCCCGATCCGGCCCCTGTGATACATCGACCCGAACGGGTGTGGTCTCGTACTCCGCCAAGGTGGGGGCCAGCGCGATGGCGGCTGCCACGGGATCGTGAAGGCCGGCCGCCGCGCGGCCGGTTCTGATCCGACGGGCTTCGACCCATCGTGCCAGCATCAACGCCGCCAACCGTGCCTTGGCCCCTTGGGCAGCCTCGAGGGCGTTCCAATACTCCCCTTCCAGCAGGGCCTGTTCCGTCACATCGAGGCTCACCAACGTGGCCGCCCACGGGGCGGACAGCACCACATGGGCCGCCTCGGGGTCGTGCCAGATGTTGAATTCGGCGGCCGGGGTCGTGTTGCCCGGCACATGCACGGCGCCCCCCATGATGTAAAGCTCGCGAACATTGCGCGGCAGATCGGGATCGATCAACAAGGCCACCGCCAGATTGGTGAGGGGCCCGAGCGCTAGGACCACAAGTTCACCCGGGCGAGCCGCCGCAGCCCGTGCCAGTTGAACCGGGCCGAGTCCGGCGGTGGGGCGCTGGCGTGGTGCGACCACGACCACATCGCCCAGACCATTCCGCCCGTGTTCATCTTCGGCCACGGGGGACCAGTGCACGAGCGGCCGGTCGACTCCGATAAGCACCGGAACCGACGGACCTCGAGCGGTCTCCAGGGCGACCAGTGCATTCGTCGCGCCGCGGGTCGCGTCCACATTGCCGTGAACGGTCGATATCCCGATCCACTCGACGTCCCGGCGACCGCAGAGATACATCAGGGCGAGGACGTCATCAATTCCGGGATCACAGTCGACCCACAGCGGCACCGGCTTCACGGCGATTCTCCTTGTCCGATGGGATGCGCCACGGTGTCGGTTCGCGG
>JAJZYZ010000050.1 GCA_021797815.1 Bacillota bacterium | reverse complement strand
GAAAGGAGAAGGGCGGTCCCTGAGGGACCGCCCTTCTCCTTGATTCGCGGTCTAGAGCCTCTCCAGCGCAATGTCCCGCCCCGCGGACGGGAACGCCCGGTCAAGCAGTTCCACGTCGTCGTCCGTGAGTCGAACCCGTAGCGCCTGCGCATTGTGGGTCACGTGCTCCACGCGGGACGCCTTCGGGATGGTGACCATGGGGCCGGATTCGGAGCGAAGGACCCAGGCCAGAGCCACGGCCGTGGTGCTCACGTCGTGGCGGGATGCGACATTGCAGAGGGCATCCTGACGAGACCCGTCCAGGGCCGGGTCCACAACCCCCGACAGCGGCGAATAGGCCATCAAGGTGACGCGATGGGTCTTGGCATACGGAATGAGAGCCACCTCCGGCTCGCGCGCCATGAGGCTGTAGGAAACCTGATTGGCGAAGATGCGATGGTCGGTGAGCCGCTCCGCCTCCTCCAGCAGGTCAGCCGGAAAGTTGCTGACGCCGATGTAGCGCGCAAGGCCGCGCTCCAGGGCATCCGTCAGTCCCGCCATGGACTCCTCCAGCGGATGGGTCTTAGACGGCCAATGCAAGAGGTACAGGTCGACATAATCGGTGCCGAGGCGCTTCAACGACGCTTCCAGGTGCGCGATGGTGCCGGCGCGGCTCGCGTTTTGCGGCCACACTTTGGTGGTGATGAACACATGGTCGCGCTGACCGGACACCGCTTCGCCGACGAGCCGCTCGGAGCCGCCGTCAGCGTACATCTCCGCGGTGTCAACAAGGACGAGTCCAAGATCAAAACCCTTCTTCAGAGCGCTTAGCTCATCCTGGCGAGCGTCGGCCGACGCCCCCATCTTCCAGGTGCCCTGACCAATCGGAGGTACGCTTTTCCCGCTCACGGTCGTCCATCCCACGGTGAACATCCTCCTTGAGGTCAGTAAGGCTTGATGGTTCCAGACTACCACCTCCCGGAAGTGCCGACGAGAAACGAAGGGAGCCGGCCTCTTTACGGCGAATGGCAATACCTGGGAGGTGCGCGATGCGTGTGCTGGGTGTTGACGTGTCGGTTGCGCGTGCCATGGACGCGGTGCTGCTGGACGAGGACGGACGCATCGTCCATACGGCGCGCCGGCAGACACCGGCAGAGATTCGAGGCCTCTTGGTCCGATGGGAGCCGGACGCGGTCGCCATCGACGCCCCGCCGACCCCCGCCCACGACCGGCCCATGCGGGCCGGGGAGCGAGAGTTGGCCCACCTTGGCATTCATATGTTCTCGACCCCGTGCGATCCGGCCGTGCTGAGCCGGCCCTTTTACGGCTGGATGCGCGTCGGGTTTCAGGTGTTTGACGAGGCCGACAAGGCCGGCTACCCGCGGTTTCTCGGCACCGGCTCCGTGTATCGCCGGGCTTTCGAGGCGTTTCCGCACGCCACGGCCGTGGCCCTCACGGGAACCCTGCCGCCGCCGGGCTGGGCGCGGAGACAGTCAGGCAAACGGGCCTGGAGAGAGTCGTCGCTCCGTCGCCAGGGTATCGACCCCTCTCCGCTTTCGAGTCTCGACCAGGTGGATGCCGCGCTCTGCGCCGTGACCGGACTGTGGGCGCTGACCGGGCGGGCCGCCTTCTTTGGCACGCCCGGTGAAGATGCGCTGGCGGTTCCAGACCCCAAAAGCGACCGCCTGGCACACGTCCGCCGGGCTGCTCAGTAAGGCCGGCTCTCAGGCCGGCGCGTCGGCGAGCTCTGTGCCGGCCGCACCGTTCAGGACGGTGAAGGGATGCCGCCTTGGGTCTTCCTCGGGAATGATCCAGGTGCGGGCCGCGTCAACCGCGAGCTGGACCGTGTCCCCCCGCGCGATCGGATCCGAATGGTAGGCGGTCACGGCACACGACCCGCTCAAGACGCCGAGTTCCAACTGCCAGTGACTTCCGGCATAGATAGAAGACCGGACCACGGCCGGGAGAACAACCTCCGCGGACGGGGCGGAGCCGGGTTGCACGACCCGGAGCCGTTCCGGCCGGATGATCCAGGTGCCGCGCGTGTGTCCGTGGCGGAAGGGCAGGCCCGGTCCCGTCACGGGCACCCCGTTTCCGAGCCTCGCCCGGACTCCGCCTCCATCGGCCGACCCGAGCACCTCGACGGGAAGCATGGCCGCCGGGCCGATGAACCCGGCGGCAAAGACCGAGGCCGGCGCGTCATACACCGTCTTTGGGGTCCCCACCTGGACGAGCCGGCCGTCATCCACAATGGCCAGGCGATCGGCGAGCGCCAGCGCCTCCAGCCTGTCGTGCGTCACGTAGAGGGCGGTCACCCCTTCATGCCGCAGCACGTCTTGCAGCTCGCCCCGCATCTGCTCACGCAGTCGCGCGTCCAGGTTCGACATCGGCTCATCCAGCAGAACGAGCTGCGGGCGCGGGGCGAGAGCCCGCGCTATCGCCACCCGCTGGCGCTGCCCCCCCGACAGTTCATGCGGGTAGCGGGCGCCGAGCCCGTCCAGGTGGACAAGCTTCAGCACGTCCTCCACCCGCCGGCGGCGCATGGCCCGCGGTGTCTTGCCCATCTTCAGCGGAAATTCCACCGTCTGCTCCACAGTCATGTGCGGCCACAGGGCAAAGTCCTGAAAGACAAATCCGATGTGCCGGTCCTCCGGTGCCCGCACGAAGTCCGGACGGGACAGAACCTCGTCCCCGACTCGGATCTCGCCTCCACTCGGCGTAAGAAGTCCCGCCACGAGACTCAAGAGCGTCGTCTTGCCACTCCCGGAGGGGCCCAGCAGCACCACAATCTCACCGGAACGGACGTCAAGACTGACACCGCGCAGTGCCGGAACCGTGCCGTACTGGCAGGAGAGGTCACGCACGACGAGATTCATGAAGCTTGCACTCCTTCTGACGTCAAGTCACTGGCGGGTGCCGGTCGGGATGGCCGTCTGCGCCGGCCGGCGCGCTGGATGAGGGCCGATACTCCGAGGGCCGCCGATCCGGCGGCAGCCGTGGACATAACGGTCAGAGCCGCCCCGAGACCGAACTGCTGGCCGTTGAACTGGTGCACGATCGAGACGGCCAAGGTCGGGGATCCCGGCGGATACAGGAGCTGGGAGACAGGCAGTTCAAAGAGAACGCCCGCAAACAACATGAGCCACACGCGAAGCCACGTCTCTTTCAGCATCGGGACGATGATGAACCGCATCTGCTCCAGGAGACGGGCCCCCGACATGCGTGCGGCGTTCACGGCCCCGCCCGGTATCTGGGCGATGCTGCCCGAAACGACCCGCACGGCATAGGGCAGCCCGCCGGCCATGTAGGCGAGGGCCAGCACCACCGGCGTGCCGTAGGCGCCAAGACCACGGAAGCCGGGTGCGTTCCACAAAAAGATGTAGCCGGCACCCAAGACGATCCCCGGCACCGCAATGGCACTGGTGAGAAAGATCTGCAGCATCAGCGTGAGCCAGTTCGAGGTGCGGCGCCAGGCCAGCGAGATGATGAGCGTCGCCGCCATGCCGAGCGACGCCGCCACCAGGCCGTATTCAAGCGAGCGCCCGAACGCCCCGGCTCCGTAGGAGACGGCAAACGCCGCGCGGTAATTCGCCAGGGTGAGCTGCGCGTGGGGCGCGAAGCCCCCGGCACCGCTCGGGAGAAAGCTCGCGATGAGTGTGGTTCCCGCCGGGACGCCGAATGCGATCAGCATGAAGAGCAGGGCGCCGGCAAAGATCGGCCCACGCCGCCGCCCGAGCGAGATGGGCGCGAGGGCCCGGTTGCCGCCCCACCGCGTGGTGTAGGCCCGCCGGCCGCTCATGTAGCGTTGAAACACCTGCGCCAGCGTCACCGCCGCCACCAGCATCAAGGACGCCGCGGCCGCCTGGGAGAAGTTGACCGGGAACTGCTCCAGACTCGTGTAAATAGAGAAGGTCGCGAGTGGGAAGTTCGCGGTCTGGGCCAGCGTGGCGGCAATCCCGAAGTCACTCAGCACTTCGGCAAAGACGATGAGGCCGCCCGCCATCAGCGCCGGCAGGATGAGAGGGAGCAGCACCCGTCGCCAGACGACGCCCGGCCCGGCTCCGGAAAGCCGCGCCGCATGGACCACGTCCTGTCCGAGCCCGTCCATCGCGGACGCTACCGCGAGGGTCGAGTACGGAAACAGTTTCAAGGCCAGCACGACCATGACACCCGCTGGTGACAGCAGAACGCGCGTCAGGATACCGCCCAGGAGTGCATGGGTCAGTCCGCCCGGGTCGAGAAGAATCTCCCAGCCCTGGGCCAGCAGGAAGGAAGGGGCGATGAGGAGGAGCCACACAAATCCCCACAGGAGCCGCTTGCCCGGGATGTCGGTCATCTGGAGAAGATATGCGGTCAACGCGCCGAGCGCCGACGCCAGCACGGCCGTGGCCGCGGCCAGTACCAGCGAGTTGACGCCGGCCGTCAGGGCGTAGGGATCGGCGAGAAGGCTCTTGATGCCGGACAGGGAGACGCCGAGGCTCGCGGGGACATTGAACAGGTGCGGCATGAATGCCTGCACCAGGAGGGCGCACAGCGGCAGCACCACGAGGCCCAGCACGATCACGGCGGCGGCGAGAAAGAGGCCCTTCTCGCCGACGCCCACCCGCCACCATCGCCGGACCGCCGTCCCCCGGCCCGGGGGCTCGCCGGTGGAGGGATTCGCAGCCATCAACGAACCACGTTGTCTTCGAACCAGGTCACCCAGGCGCTTTCGTGGCTTCCGGCCCATGTGGGGCTCACGACATTCCACTTGACGCCCTGGCGGGATACGAGCGGCTTCACCTCGTTGGTCACCGGCTGGAATAGGGAGTCTGACCCGGCCGCGCCGATGTCCTGCATCGTCTTCTGACCCTGCTGGCCCAGCACGAAGTTCACGAACTCCTTGGCGGCCTGCATGTCGGGCGCCTTGGCGTTGATGGCGATGTCACTCGGCAGCATGGTCACCCCGCTGGGCGGGTAGACGACCGACACCGGATCGTGCGCGAGCTTGGCATTGAGCTCGGCCGAATCCTGAAACAGCGCCGCCTTAATGGTGCCGTCGAGAAGAGCCTGCAGAGTCACGCCATTGGTGTCATAAATCTTGAGGCCGTTGTTGTGCAGATCCGTGAAGAACTTTTCCCCGCCGCGGACTCCAAACTGCTGGAATATGCCGGCGATAAGCGGGAAGGTGGGACCCGACACGGCCGGGTTGTTCATGCCGACCGCTCCCCGGAACTCGGGACTCAACAGATCGGTCCAGGTCTTGGGGGCCTGGCTTTTCGAAACCAGGTGCGTGTTATAGGCGATGGCGCCGGCGGCCGTGACGCCGGTCGGAAAGTAGGCGTGGTTCTTCGGCAGCAGGGACTTGCCAAGCGCGTTGTAGTGACTCATGTTGGCCGGCGAATAGCCGGTCAGGAGCTGGCCCGCCTGAGCCATGCTGGACATGGGCCCGTTGCCGTCAAACCAGATGACGTCCCATTTGGGGTTGCTCTGCTCGGCGGCGACCTTGGCCAAAAGGGGACCGGTCGACATGTCGGAGAGCTCCACCTTGATCCCGGTGGCTTTCTGAAAGGCAGCGGCTTCAGAAGCGTCGTAGCCCTGGGCCGAGTAGAAAATCAGCACCTGAGGCTTGTGGACGCTCGATGACGCGGCTGATGGCGCCGACCCGCATCCCGCGACCAGGAAACCGATTCCGGTAAGAAGAGCCCCTGCCGCAATCAATGGCTGGCGCACGTTAAATGTGTCCTCCTCATGCGTTCCTGGTCATAGACCCTGGAGGACACGGTAAACCGGATCTGTTATGGCCCGGAGAACACCGGGCCAACAGACCTAGAAGATTTGGTTAAGACTGCACGAATTTTGTGTGACGGAGGGCTGTCGATCCTGCCCGGGGACAGGTCCGGCGTCCGGACGAAGCGAGCCGGTCCCCTATCCCCTGGTCCTGTCCCTCTCAGATTCGGCCGCTGCCGGACGCCCGCCGCCCAGCGGCACCGGGCCGATCTCGCTCATGTCCATCTCCAGCAGCACCGGCTCACGGAGCGCGACCGCCTCGCGGAGGCGATCCCGAAAGCCAGCGGCGCTTCGGGCATGAAGCGCCCGCATCCCAAATGCCTCGGCCAGTTTCACAAAGTCCGGCGCGTTCAGCTGAACCCCGTGGAGCCGCCCGAATTCCCGTTCCTGCACCCGCTTTAAGATGCCGTACGCGTGGTCATTGAACACCACGAACACCACGGGCACGCGATAGCGGGCCGCCGTCGCCAGATCGCCCACGTCCAGGAGAAATCCCCCGTCCCCTGCCAGCAGGATCACCGGGCGCTCGGGCGCTCCCACCTGGGCGCCGATGGCCAGTGGCAGCCCCGGCCCGATGGCGGCCGTGGTGGGATAGAGGAATCCATGGCGGTGCCGGACGGGGACCACCCGGTTGCCGAACGCGTAGGCGGGGATGGTGGCGTCGCACACCAGAATGCCCTGATCGGCGATGCTCTCGGCGATGGCCTCGGCAACCGGCCGCCACGGCCCGAGGCGGTCGTAGGCGCGCTCACGCGGTTCCTGGTGCAGGCGCCCCACCATGTCCGACACCTCCCGGTTCCCATCCGGAAGGGCCTTCACGATGGCGTCGATCGCAAGACGGGCGTCGGCGGCCACAAACAGATCCGAGCGATAGCTGCGGTCACGAGCCGCGCGGTCGACATTGATGTGGATAAGACGCCGCGGGGGCTTGATGGCCCATTCGGCGGTGGCATCGTAGCGGAAGCGGGTTCCCACACCAATCCAGAGATCGGCGTCTTCCAGGTACGCGCGCACCGCCGGGTCGGTGGTGAACGCCCCGGCCACCTGCGGATGCAGCTCGTCCACGGCACCGCGGCCGTTGGTGGAGGTGACGATGACGGCACCGGTTCGCTCGGCCAGGGTCTGCAGGCGGGGCCCCGCGCCCGAACGCACGGCCCCGCCCCCGGCCCAGATGACGATGGAGCGGCTTTCGCCGATGAGGCGAACCGCAGCGCGAACTTCCTCCTCCGAAGGAGCCTCGAGCCCCGGCCACGGAAGGCGGGGTATCTCGACCGTGTCGCGCTGATACTGCAGGTCGATGGGGATCTCCACCGCCACCGGGCCCGGCCGACCCCGGACACTCAGATGGGCAGCCCGCGTCAGTACGTCCGGGATATCCGCCACCCGCTCAACGCGGAAGACCCGTTTGACGACGGCGCCCAGAAACTCGGGCTGGTGGTCCACCTCGTGAAGCTGCCCGTGCCCCCGGTCAAGCCACCGGGTCGCTATCTGCCCGGTGATGGTGAGAAGCGGCGATCCCGCGTGATACGCCTCCCACAGTCCCGTGATGGAGTTGGCGGCCCCGGGCCCCGTGCTGGTGAGGGCGGCGGCGACCCGGCCCGTGGCCCGATAAAAGCCGTCTGCCATGTGGGCCGCGCCCTGCTCGTGGCGCACAACCACCAAGCGGGGTGCCGCGAGGTCTGTCATGGCGTCGACAATGGGCAGGTTGTGGACGCTCGGAATGCCGAACACCGTGTCTATGGACAGCACTTGCAGGGTGGCGACAACAGCCTCGCCGCCTGTCATGTCGGGCATGATGGCACTCCTTAGCCGGCGTTAGTCCAGCGTAACCTTGGTGAGCCAGGAGGCGTACTTGGACTCCTCGCCCCGCACCACCCGTTCAAACACCTGCATGAGCTTTTTCGTAATGGGACCCGCGGCGCCACCCGGCACCTCAAAGCCGTCGATGGATCGGATGGGTCCGATCTCGTGCATGGTGCCGGCAAAGAACATCTCTTCGGCGAAATAGGTCTCGGTGCGGTCTATCTCCCGTTCCACCACCGGCACCCCCACCTCTTTCTGCAGGAGCTCGATGACAGAGGCGCGGGTGATGGATTCAAGAATCCCGGCGGTGGTCGGAGGCGTCACCACGACCCCGTCCCGGACCATGAAGAAGCACTCCCCGCCACCTTCGGTGACCTTGCCCTGGGTGTTCAGAAACACGCCGCTGTCGTAGCCGCCTCGCCGCGCCTCCGACTGCGCAAACCGGGAGTTCAGGTAGTTGGCCACCGCCTTGATGCGGGGCGGCATGATGTTGTCGTTGATGCGGGTCCAGGAACTCACCGCGACTGCCTCCGGCTTCGGGTCAGGCAACTTGGACGGCACCACCCGGGTCGTAATGTAGATGTCAGCGGCCTGGGCGTCCATCGCCGTAACGCCTCGGTTGCCGCTCATCCCGTACGCAAGCGGCATCACATAGAGATCATCGATGACGCCATTGGCCTGAATGAGCGCGCGCGTCTCCTCGGTCAGCTCCTCGAGGCTCCAGCGCGAGAAAAGGTGCATGAAGCGCATGGAGCGCCACAGGCGGGCCAGGTGAGCGTCGTAGCGAAACAGATAGGTGGCCTTGCCATCGCGCGCCTTGTAGGCGCGCACGCCCTCAAAAACGGCGGTCAGGGCCGGCCACCCGATGCCGGTGACGTGCACCGTGGCCTCGTCCCACAGCACGCGCTCCCCTGACCACCACAAATACTTCATGTTTGCCCGCGGATCCGACACTGCCCATCATCCCTTTCTATCCGGCTCCGGGGGCTGCCCCCGGGGCCGTCCACCTGAACCCCAAAGCGCAGGGACACGACTGCCGGACATGCGCGGCCGTTCGTCGTCCCGCGCCCTCCCGCAGCCCCATCGGGGCCTGCGACGGGGGCGATGGACGTCCTGGCCGCCACCTCGGCCATTGTAACGGAAATTAGGGGCACTTCCGCCCGCGCGAGGCCATGCGTCATCGCTTTCAATCGACGCTCTCGCGCCGCCCTTCACCCCAGGGATCGCGCTCCCCGGTCGCGAAGCCTCCCCTGACGTTCAGGAACGGGGAGCAGTCGGAAACGGCAAGTGGCAGAAGACGGGGAACGGAACGAGATAGGACGGAAGGGAACGAAAGAGAATGCCCACGATGACGACGCCTGTCGTTTCTCCCGGTGGCCGCGTGGACTGGCAGGAGGTCGCGGTGCCCGAGCCGGCGCCCGGGGAGGTGCTGGTCCGCATGGAAGCGGCAGCGGTATGCGGGAGCGATCTGCACAGCATCTTCGCGGGAGGTCGCACCGAGCCTTTCTGGCCCGGCGGTCCCGGTCATGAGGGGGTGGGAAGGGTGGCGGTCTCCCGCTCGGCCCGCTTCACGGAGGGAGAGCGGGTGCTGACCGCGCCGGACGCGGCCCGGGGCCATTGCTTCGCCGCGTACCAGGTGGTGCCGGAAGCTTTTTTGGCGCGGGTGCCAGACGACCTGCCTCCCCACACGGCCGTGCTGGCGCAGCAGCTCGGCACGGTTATCTTCGCGCTAAAGAAGTTCTGGCGCGGACCGGGAGGACGCACCGCAGCCGTCATCGGGGCAGGACCGGCCGGGCTTGCCTTCGTGGGGGCCATAAAGCGGCTCGGATTCGAGTGGGTAGGCTCCCTGGAACCGCGCCCCTATCGCCGCGACGCGGCCCGGCGCATGGGCGCGGCGCTGTCTTTTGCTCCCGACCCGGAGTTGGCCGTGGACCAGTTCCTAGACGCGACCGATGGACGGGGGGCCGATCTGGTGGTGGAAGCGTCCGGCCAGGACGACGGACGCATCCTGACGGCCGCGCTCCTGGCACGGGACGGCCACATCGGGTTTTTCGGCCTCCCGGCCGGCTCTCATCCGGTGCCCCTGCCCTTTTCGGTGCTGTTCTCCAAGCGAGCCGAACTCGCCTCCTCGGTCGGAGCGCAGTTCGAGCCGGATCTGGCCTCGTTCCAACAAGCACTGGCCTGGATCGCCGAGGAACCGGCCTACTGGGGTCAGCTTGTCACCCACCGGCTCCCCCTCTCCGCACTGGCCGAGGCGCTGTCGCTGGCGGAACACCCGGACGGACCCATCTTGAAGGTGGTCCTTGAGATGTCGATGGCCGGGACAACGGCGTGACGCCGGCGATAGATCTCGACCGCGCCCGCCGTGACACACCGGGTGTGGCCGCCTGCCGCTTCTTTGACAGCGCCGGCGCGTCTTTGATGCCGCTTCCCGTCATCGAAGCGGTCCGCGCCCATCTCGATCGGGAGCTTCTGGTCGGGGGCTACACGGCCCGGGCGGAGGCCGAGGGAGCGGTTGAAGAGGTCTACCGCAGCATCGCCACCCTTATCGGCGCGCGGCCGGATGAGATCGCCCTGACAGATAGCGCCACCCGTGCCTGGGACCAGGTGTTCTACGGGCTCGAGTTTTCGGCGGGCGACCGGATCCTCACGGACCAGTCGTGCTACGGAAGCAACTACCTGGCGTTCCTGCAGGCGGCCAGACGCACCGGGGTGGAGATTGTCGCCCTCCCCGACACACCCTCAGGCGAGCTTGATGTGGACGCACTGGACCAAGCCGTCGACGCGCGGACGCGCCTTCTCGCCCTCACCTGGAGCCCCACCGCCAGCGGTCGTGTCAATCCCGCGGCCGCGGCGGGAGCGGTGGCGCGCCGTCACGACCTTCCGTATCTCCTTGACGCCTGTCAGGCCGTCGGCCAGATGCCGGTGCATGTCGGGGAGCTTCAATGCGACTTTTTGAGCGCCACCGGTCGGAAGTATCTCAGGGGTCCGCGCGGCACCGGGTTTCTGTACGTGCACCCGCGCATGCTGGAGCGCGTGGAGCCGGCCGTGGTCGATGTTCGCGCGGCCGAGTGGCAGAGCGTGGACCGCTACCGACTGCGGGCCGATGCCCGCCGCTACGAGACTTGGGAAATGAATTATGCGGCCGTGCTGGGGCTCGGCGCGGCGGTCGACTACGCCCTCAACTGGCCACAAGACGGCGTGTGGCTACGCATCCAGGAACTTGCCGGCCGTCTTCGAGCGGGGCTGTCAGCGGTGCCGGGGACCATGGTCCGCGATACCGGCACGGTGCAGGGCGGGATCGTGACGTTTACCGTGGCCGGTCAGGCCGCGGCCGACATCAAGCGGCGACTCTACGAACAGGACGTCATCGTGTCGGTCTCAAGCCCGGACGGTCAGCTGCTTGACTTTGCGCGCCGTCGGCTGCCGCCGCTGGTCCGTGCCTCGATCCACTACTTCAACACCGAAGAGGAAGTGGAAGATTTAGTGGCCCGGATCGGAAGCCTTTGACCGGCGCCGGTTGGACGCGTCTGCCCTTGCGGGGCCGTCCACCGCATGCTATGAGACGGGCATGATGAGGTACCGGGTCGATCCGCGCGCTGCCCGCCGGTGGACGAGACGACCAGGCGGCCGGAACGGCCCGCGGCGCGCATGAGTTCGCGCACGGCGTTCGAGTACGCCTTCATGGTCTTTATCTTCGGGTTTGCCTGGGTCGCCCTGAAAGAGGGACTCTCCTACTGGCCGCCCTTCTTGTACTCGGCCCTGGTGATGGGCGGGGCCGCGGTCGTGAACGGGATCGTGCTGGTGGTGCGGGGGATTCCGGTAACGTGGACGCGGAAGACCGCCTACGCGCCCATGATGTACGGCGTCATGCAGGCGATCGTGATGATGGCCACCTACTGGGGGCAGCTTTTCGTGCCCGCGGGACGTTCGGCCCTTCTTAACGCTACGGTCCCCGCGTTCGCACTCGTGATGGGCGCGCTTATCTGGCGGCAGGCCGTAACCTGGCGGCAGACCCTGTCGCTGGCGCTGGCCCTCATCGGTGTGACGCTCTCGCTCTCTCATATCTCCGGCGGCGGCTTTTCGGGGACGCTCGCGTCTCGCTACGGCGCTCAGGGTCTGCTGCTCGGGTCGGCCGGCCTGTCCGCGTTCAGCATCACGTGGCTGCAGCGCCATCCCGTGCCGGGTGTCCCGGTACCGGCCACGACTTTCATCCGGCTCGTGACCGGGGCCGTCGTCCTCGGCGTCGCATCCGTCATCTGGGAGCCGGTCACGACCGCGCCGCACCTCACGCCGCTTGGACTTGCCTGCCTGGCCTATCTGGCGGTCATTGACTGGTTTGTGGGCACCACCTTGTGGTTCGTGCTGATGCCGAAGGTATCGAATCTGCTGCTCGCGATGACCACGGTCATTTCAGCCGTCCTGGCGGTCGTGCTGGGGGCGCTGGTGCTGCACGAGCCGCTGTCTTTGGTAGGCGCGGTGGGCGGCGCGATGGTCCTGGGGGCGACCATTCTTCTGGTGCGTGAAGGCGCGGGGCCGCGTGCTTCACGACGGCGTCTCAACGCCTGAGCGGCAGGGGTGTCCCTTCCGGGCGGCGAAGGGGCTCGAGGGAGGGATGGCGGTGTCAACTCTTTATCGCAACGGCCGCATCACGACCCTTGACCGAGCGGCACCCGAGGTTCCGGCCATGGCGGTGCGAAACGGTGTGGTCGTCCACATCGGCTCGGAGGACGGTGCCCGTGCAGCCCTTTCCGGGGAGGAGATCCGCGTCCGGGATCTTCGCGGCCGGCGCGTACTGCCCGGCTTCATCGATGCCCACGCGCACCTCGCCCTTTTCAGCATCGAACAGGCCAACCTGGCGTTGAAGCCGCTCCCCTCTCTGTCGGCCATTCTGGAGACGGTGCGCGAGGCATCGCTGCGTGCGCCGGCCGGCAGCTGGATCCGCGGGTCCGGCTACAACCATCTGACCCTGCCCGAACATCGACACCCGACCCGGGTCGATTTGGACGCGGCATCACCCCGCCATCCCGTGGTTCTCACCCGGACCTGCGGTCATATCGCCGCCGTGAACACCGAGGCGCTCCGGCGGGCGCAGATCTCGCTCCGCGCGCCCGATCCGCCCGGCGGACGCTTTGACCGCAATCCCGACGGCACCGTAAACGGCGTGCTGTACGACCAGGCGCTGGGGGCCGTGCAGGCCGCATCCGCGCCCGGCCAGGCGGATCTCATCGACTGGATGGACAGGGGAAGCCGGCTCTGGGCACAGGCGGGCATCACCGCCTTTCACGACGCCGGCGGCCCGCCCGGCTACTTCGGCGCGCTCGGGCGCGCGTACGCCGACGGCCGCATTCTCCAGCGCGTCGACGCCATGGTGTGGAACGGTCTCGGCGTCAACCAGCTGGACGAGTTTCTCCGCGCCGATATCGGCACGGGCTTTCATCGGGACCGCTTTCACATCGGGGCCGCCAAAATCATGCTGGACGGAAGCTCAAGCGGGCCCACCGCCGCGACGCGGGAGCCCTATCAGATTGACCCTTCCTTCTCCGGCATTCTCTACCACGAGGCGGACACGGTCCGCGAGCTGATGACACGGGCCGCCAGCCGCGGCTTTCAGCTCACCGCCCACGCCGTCGGGGACCGGGCCGTGGAGCTCGCGGCTCGCACGATTGCCGCCGCCGGCGTGCGCGAGCGCCGGAACCGGATCGAACATGCCGCCATGTGCCCTCCCGACCTCACGGATCTCATAGCCGCGGCCGGCATCACCCCCGTGGCCCAGCCGTCGTTCCTCTACGAATTCGGCGACGGGTATCTCGAGAGCTACGGAGAAGACCGGGGCGCCGGCATGTTCCCTCTGCGGAGCTGGCTCGAAGCGGGACTCCGGGTGGCCGGAAGCTCCGACAGCCCCGTCAGCGATCACCGGCCGCTCGCCGGCATCGCCGGCGCCATGAGCCGCATGACCCGGGGCGGACGGGTGCTGGCGCCGTCTGAGCGCATCGGCTTTCAAGAAGCCTTGCGGCTGTACACGGAGAATCCCGCCTGGCTCGCCATGGCCGAACACAGCCTCGGCCGGCTCCGGGTGGGCTCGCGGGCCAACCTGGTGGCCCTGGCCGACGACGTCACGGCTATGGACAGTGCCGACGACATCCGGCAGTGCCCGGTGGTCCTGACCGTTATCGACGATGCTGTCGTGCATGGAGACGAGAGCCGCTGACCGGCCTCAGGCCTCCGACAACGCCTGCTCCAGATCGGCTATCAGATCTTGCGGATTCTCGATGCCAACGGAGAGACGGAGTAAGTTCTCCGGAACCGGGTTCACGTCGGCCTCGAAGGCGGCCCGGTGCTCGATGAGGCTCTCGACGCCTCCAAGAGATGTCGCCCGGACGATAAGCTGCACGGCCTCGGCCACCCGAATAGCCTGCTCGCGGCCGCCCCGCACGTAAAGCGCCATCATTCCGCCAAACCCTCCCGTCAGCTCGCCCGCTGCCACCGCATGGTCCGGGTGCGACGGGAGCCCCGGGTACGACACCCGCTCCAGGGCCGGGTGGTTTTCGAAGTGACGGGCCACGAGAAGCGCATTGGCCGATGCCCGCTCAAATCGGAGCCCGAGCGTCCGCATGCCCCGCATCAGAAGCCATGCGTCGAGCGGGTGGAGGATGCTTCCCGTCAGTTTCCGCACGGTGCGAAGGTCTTCAAAGACCGGATCGCCGGCGCGGGCCGTCACCACCCCGGCCACGACATCGCTGTGGCCGTTAAGGTATTTCGTAGCCGACTGCATGACCAGATCGGCCCCGAATTCCAAGGGACGGATAGTGAGTGGGGGCGTGAACGTGGCGTCGACCGCAAGGCGCGCTCCGGCCGCGTGCGTGACTTCCGCCAGCGCCCGCACATCCACGACTTCGCAGGTGGGGTTCACCACGACTTCCGTCCACACGAGGACTGTCTCGCCCGGGCGCACGGAGGCCCGCACCGCCTCGGCATCCCGGACATCGACGAAGCTCACAGCCACTCCCCGCCGATCCGCCTGCCGCAGCATCCACCGCTTGATGCCCTGGTACACCGTGTGATGGGCAACGATACGCTCGCCGCTCCGCACGGTCTCCAGGATGGCGGCCGCGGCACTGATGCCGGACGCAAAGGCCAGGGTGGGGCCGCCATTCAGTTGAGCCAGCATCTTCTCGGCCGTGGCTGTGGTGGGACTCGATTCACGCCGGTACCCAAACTCGTCGACGCTGTGATGAAACGTGGCGGACAGATGAATGGGCGGAACGATGGCACCGGTGTCAGGATCGACAAAATGGTAGCCTTGGGCCAGAAGGGACTCCACATGCGGCTCCTCAGGCATGATGTCCTCCTCGCTCGCTGGTAGCATGACGTGACTCGGGGCACTAAAGGCGCCCCCAGTATAGCGCCCGGTGCTGGACGGGCACGCTGGCAGGAATCTGGGCGTCGTTGAAAAATTTCTTCAATAGGCAGCACACGGTGCCGCCAAAGGTTGCCGCTGAGATGCATGCTGGAGGGGATGCGGGACCGCCCGGCAGAAGTGCTCCGGGAGGTTTCGTCTATTCCAAGGATTCCCATCCCGGTTCCGCCTCGCGGCCCGGTGAGAAAGGAGTTCACTATGGTTCCTGAACCGAAGCTTCTCGTCCCCGGCCCCACGCCCGTACCGCAGGCCATTTTCCAGGCAATGATCACGCCCATGGTGGCACACCGCAACGCGGAAACGGTGGAGCTCCACCACCGCATCGTACAGGGCCTGCAATCGTTATGGTCCACCGAGGGGCCGGTCATCCTGCAAAGCTCCAGCGGCAGCGGGGCCCTCGAGGCCTCTATCGTGAACGCCTGCGCCCGTGGTGATCGGGTCCTGGCGGTCTCGGCCGGTGCTTTCGGAGAACGGTTCGGCACGATCGCGACCCGACTCGGCATGGATGTCGACTGGCTCCGATTTCCATGGGGCGAGGCGACCCCGGCGGATGATATCGCGGCCGCGCTTCGACAGAAGGATTACCAGGCCGTCCTGCTGATTCACAACGAAACCAGCACCGGCGTCCTGCATCCGATCCCGGAGATTGCGCGCGCGATCCGAAGTCTCGTGCCGGTCATCGTGGTGGACTCCATCAGCGGGACCCCGTCCGTGCCCACGGATATCGACCCGTGGGGCGTGGATATGGTTATCGCCACCTCCCAGAAGGGCTTTATGATGCCGCCGGGATTGGGCCTCGTGGGGCTTGGACGGGAAGCCCAGAAGCACTTTCGGGGTGAACCGAGCCTGTATTTCGACTTCGGGCCCAGCACCACCGGCCAGTTCCACTACACCATGCCGGTGTCGATGATCTTTGCCCTCGCCAAGAGCGTGGAGCTTTTGGAGGAGGAGGGCGCGGAGACCCGGTACGCGCGTCACAGGCTGATGAGCGAAATGGTGTGCGCCGGGTCCGCGGCGATGGGCTTTACCGTGTTGGGAGACATGACCCGTCAGTCTCCTACGGTTACCGTCATCGCCCCACCCGATGGTGTAAGCAACCATGACATCCGCAACTTTTCCCATCGCCACGGACTGGACCTGGCCGGCGGCATCGGTCAGTGGGCGGATCGCGCTCTGCGCGTGGGACATGTGGGCGCCACCGGCCCGCTCGACATGCTGATGGCTATCAACATCCTGGAGCTCTCACTCGCGACCGTCGGCAATGTCCCGGTGGACGGCCGCGGCAGTGCGGCTGCCCTCAAAGTGTGGGAGCGGCACGTGAAGGAGACAGAGGTCGAACCTGTGAAGGCGTGACACGAGCCGTAGGAAGGGCGGGGTCCTCCTAGCCGGGACCCCGCCCTTTTTGTTTGGGGCGAGCTTCTATCCCGGCGGCAAGGCCGCCTTGGCCCGGGATCGCTCCGGCGCCTTCAGCCGGGGTTCTTGCCCTTGTGAGGTTGGACCTCCTCGTAAACCTAACCGCATAAGACCTCACAAGGAGGCGGCGTGACGCCATGGAGCTGGCCCCGGATCGGGCCTGTCGGCCAATAAGGGAGAAACGCCACGAGCAGCTCCCGCCGCGTGCGCGCGGCCCGAACCCGTTCCAGTAAGGCAGTCGGACCATCCTCGCAATCACGCCGACGAATGCCTCTGGCCGGCCAGGGCCGCTATCTACCGTGAGGAGGCTCCATGATGGCGCACAATCGCGCCTAACCGACGGTCGAGCGGTTATGGCTCCCGGAGTCGGGCGCGAAACGCTCGGCTCGGACCCACATAAATCACCCGCGTCTCGGCCAGCATGTCATCCCACACATGTTTATGCACCATGGGCGCGGGTACGAGGTCGACCGGGCGCTGCAGCAAGTCCTCAAGCTCCCGCTGCACCGCAATGAAGTCAAGAAGGTCCATCACCGGCTGGCTCGGATAAAACGTCACCAGGCAGTCGACATCGCTCCAGGGCCGGAAATCGCTTCGAAGGACGGAACCGAA
>JAJZYZ010000136.1 GCA_021797815.1 Bacillota bacterium | reverse complement strand
GATGCTCTTGGGGAAATGGCGTCCAGAGAGGAGGCCGCGGATGGACACGGTCAAAGTTATCGACGCCCGGGGCTCGTACTGCCCGGGTCCGCTGATGGAGCTTATCAAGAATATCCGCCGGGAGGTGGTCGGCACCGTGCTGGAAGTATGGTCGTCGGATCGGGGGTCGGCCAAGGACATCCCGGAGTGGGTGGCGCGGGCCGGCCATGAACTGGTGAGCAGCACGGAAGACGCCGGCGTTTACAAGATCCAGGTCAAGAAGGCCCGGTAGCGTCCCTGCCCGCAGACAAAGGCCGAGGAGGCGCGCGGTTGAAGCGAGTGGTCATTCTTGGAGGCGGGACCGGCGGCGCTATCGTCGCGAACCAGATGGTGCGTCAACTCCACCAGGAGGTGGATGCCGGCGAGGTCGAGCTCACCGTGATTTCCAACGTCGAACAGCACGTGTATCAGCCGTCGTTTCTGTATGTGGCGTTTGATCTGGCCATCCCGGCGGACGCGAAGCGTCCCGAGCGCCAGGTCCTCGACCGCCGGATTCACCTGGTGGAGGGCGAGGCGGACCGTGTGGATCCCGGCCAGCACCAGGTGATCATGTCGGACGGCATGGAACTGCCGTACGACTTTTTAGTCATCGCGACCGGGAGCCGCCCGGTGCCGGAAGATATCGAAGGGCTGGTGGAGGGCGGCCATCACTTCTATACCGAGGAGGGGGCGCTGAAGCTCCGGGATGCGCTCCAGTCGTTCAAGGGCGGACGGGTGGTCCTGGTCGTGGGCGTGCCCCACAAGTGTCCGGTCGCGCCGCTCGAGTTCATTCTGATGCTGCATGAGTGGCTGGACGGCCGCGGCCTTTCTTCAGCCACCCACATTGTCTACACGTATCCGATCGGGCGTCTGCATTCGCTGCAGGGCGTCGCGGAATGGGTCGGCCCGGTGTTCGAAGCGCGCGGGATCGAATGCCGCACGTTCTTTAATCCGGAGATCATCGATCCCGTTGCCCGCACCGTCACGAGCCTCGAGGGCGAGACACTGTCCTACGATCTCCTGGTCGGGGTGCCGCCGCACCTGGGGCACGATGTCATCGCGCGCTCGGGCCTTGGCGACAGCGGGAACTGGGTCCCCACCGACCGGCACTCGCTTCTGATGCAGGGACGCGACGATGTGTATGTCCTGGGCGACGCCACGAACCTCCCCATCAGCAAGGCCGGTTCCACGGCCCATTTCCAGGCCGACATCGTGGCGGCCAACATCGTCAACCGACTGCGCGGCGGATACGGGTCTCTCCGTTACGACGGCAAAGTGTTCTGCTTCATCGAGACCGGCCTCAATGAGGCCACCTACGTCACCTTTGATTACGAACGCCCGCCCGCGCCCGTGGCTTCCGGCTCCCTGCTTCACCTGTACAAACTCGCGTTCAACCGCATGTACTGGCTGTCGACAGCCGGCATCTTGTAGAGAGAAGGGCGTACGTGGCAACGGTAGAGGTGCCGGATGAGGTCTTGCGGACCTGGGTGGAGACGCTGAGCGCCGCACGACCGCTCCTAGAACCGCCTATGGCGGAGGAACTCGACGCCATCGTGACCGTGTTGGCGGCGGGAGAGCAAGATCGGACAGATGCGCACGCGGACGAATCGTCACCCGCCCCGACGGACCACCTGAACGGGCAGCTCCCGCGTCCGGCCGCACGGGCCGCAAACGAGTTGAGCGGCGTGGCCGCGGCCGTGACCGACAGCGTCACACCGGCCATGGTGGAGCGACTCGCGGCCCTTCTCACGGGGTTCGGGGCCACGGCTGACCGGCTCACGTCTCCCGAAGCCGCGGCGCTTGTGGAAGCCGTGGTCGACGAAGCAGGGAGCCTGACCCCGCTGCTGCATCAGCTCTCGGCCTGGCAGGCCAACGGAACCTGGACACTCCTGGAGGAAGCCTTATACCTGGGCCGGTCGCTTCGCGACTCGGTCAGTCCCGCCCTGGTGGAGCGGGCGGTGGATCCCCTGGTCAACGCGGTCGCCTCGCTGAACCAGCTGCTGTCGGCGGGGGCGCTGGAGTCGGCCGTACGGCTCACAGAGACGGTCCACGAGAGTCTCGAGCACGCCCGCGAGGACCCGCGACACATCACGGCTCTCGGCCTCGTTAGGGAGATCCAGGCGCCCGACATCCAGCTCGGCATCAAGACCATGCTGGAGCTTCTGCGCCGCCTTTCATACGTGGTCGAGGGATAAGGCGCCGGCGGCGGCGCTCCTCTCCCTCTTATGAGGGATTGGAGGCCGGGAATCCGCGGCGGAGGAGGCGGGGCAGGTCCGCGACGCTCTCCAGTACCGGGACGCCGGCCGGGATCAGGCCACGGTGGCCGGAGCCGTCTCCGGTCATGACGATGGCGCTTCGGGCACCGGCCCGCCGTCCCGCCTCCACATCGATGAGGTTGTCGCCCACCATAACGCTCCGGCCCAGATCAAGACCGTGGCGCACGGCGAGCCGCACCAGGAGGCCGGGCTCCGGCTTGCGGCAGACGCACCGTCCCGCCCAGGGTCCCGTGTCGACATCCGGGTGGTGGGGACAGAACCCCCATCCCAGCACCCTCACCCCGGCGCGTTCAAGATACCGGGCGAGTCCGGCTGTCGCCTGCTCCGCCTCGTTGTAGGTGAGGGCGCCTCGCGCTACCCAGCCCTGGTTCGTCACCAGCGCCACCGGCAGATCAAGGGCTGTCAGTTCCCGGAGCGCTTCCACGACGCCCGGGTAGAGGAGTTCCGGATCAAACACGGGGAGCGCCCCCGTGTCGCGCATCAGGGTTCCGTCACGGTCAAGAAACACCGCCGGCCGCCCCGCACGGCCCTCAATCAAGTAGGGCCGTCTCCGCGGCGGCGGCGATGAGATGACCGAGAAGAAGATGCGTCTCCTGAATCCGGGGCGTGTGGCGGCTCGGGACGTTCAGCACGACATCGCACACC
>JAJZYZ010000011.1 GCA_021797815.1 Bacillota bacterium | reverse complement strand
CGCCGTCGCGAACGCCGCGGGGCGCCGCCGTATCCCCGGATCCTGCCATCGCAAGGCGGATCGCCCGCCACGCTCCCCGGCCGGGCGTTGGTGTCTCATCGTCCGGACCGTTCCGTTGTCCTCTCTCAGCCCCTCACAGGGCCGTCGAGTCGGGTTACTGAAAGATTTGGGTTAGGAGCACCCAAGATCACTGCCGTCATCCCATCCTCGCGCGCCTTGCGCCTGGGCCGCGTTCCTCGACCATGTACGCGTGAAAGTCTTCGACTCGACAAGGGGGCACACCGCGCCGCCGGCCGGTGACGCCCGCGCATGGTCCGTGCTCCATGCGGGTCGGAGCGGGAGCGGAGGTCCACTCCCCACCCCAATCAAGTCATTGTCCCTAAGGACCTCCCATGGCCGCAGGGCGGAAATCTCGCGCGCGTGGGCCCGCCGTGAGACAACGCCCCTTCCTGGAGGGTGCCGGATGCGCCCAAGGCCTGTAGGCGTGTTCGGCCCGCACGGTGGTCGCGCGAGCTTGCCTGCCATTCCCGGAGGAGGGTACGGTGTCGGTGCGGGGCGAGCCCTCCCCTGCTTTAGGAGGGCGATCGGCGGGGCGTCCCACGGTTCGGCTGCCGGTTGAACGCGCGCATAGCCGACACATTTCCGGGGCGTTCCTGATAGGCTGTCCTTCGTCATGCAAGCGTCTCTGCGGGTTCGGGTGTGCTGCGGCCGCGCCCCCAGCGGGTGAACCGAGGGCTAGCTCGGTGACATCCGGCCAGATAGCGGGAGGAATCGCCGATGGAGTTTCGCGTTGCCGGGTTTCGTGACATGGGTCAGGTGTCGGACGTGGCCGACCGGGTGTTCCGGTCGGCCCGCCCCGGCCACATGGCCGACGAGTTTCCGCATCTGTACGATGGCCAAAATGCCCGTCATTGGTGGATTGCCGAGGAGGCTGGCCACATTGTCTCCATTGTCGGCGCTATGGTATGGACCGCCGTACTGGGAGGGGCCCCGGTCGTGGTGGCCAGCGTCGGTTCGGTCGCGACCGACGCGGATTTCCGCAGGCACGGCATCTCGACCCGCCTCCTGCTGCTGGCGGAGTCGTGCCTTCGGGATGAGGGTGTTCGCCTGTTGCTCATCTCCGGTGACGGCCCCTTGTATCTCCGCTTCGGGGCCCGGCCGGTGGGATGGGTCGAGTGGTATGCGCTCCCGAAAACGTTTGTCGCCGGCGGGTCGTTCGAGATAAAGGCCATCGACCCTGTCGTGGACGCGGTCGAGGTGGCCCGGCTTTACCGTTCTCGAGGCACGCGCTTCCTGCGCCCGCTTCCCCTGCTCCAGGGGCTTTTGCGCGCGCAGTCCTTTACGGCGGTCAGCCAGGGAGTCAAGGTGGCCTTCTGCGCCTACGAACGGGGGAGGGCGGTCAGCTACGCCAGCGTGAACCACCGGCCGGGTCTCGGGCGAAGACCGAGCCAGCTGGCCGAGTGGGCCGGTGACCCGAACGGGGTGCTGTACGGCCTGACGCATCTATCCGACTGGCCAGAATCCGGCATGACCGTTCCGGTGCTGCCGGAAGATCAAGGTCTTCGGGGAGCGCTTTCTTCTCTCGAGCCCGCACGCCAAACACCATTCCCCTGGCTTGCCAAGGTTGTCGACGGTGTGGGACTGGGCCGGGACTTGGAAGCGGTGTGGGCGGAGTCGACCGGGGATCCACCCCAGATAAAGGCACAAAGCGTCGATCGATACCGGGTCACGCGCGGGGTCGATGCGTGGGAGCTGGATGCGGCGGCGCTCACGCAGATGGTTTTCGGGTACGACGTCCCCGAGCGCCCGGCTTCGATGAATGATGTCTGGCCGAGCCCCGCTCCATGGCCGGCAGGGCTCCACTTTATCTAAGGGCCCAGCACTGAAAGATCCCATGCGGCTTTGAGATCGGTCAGGGGCTCTTTGCCGGGAGGTGCTGCGTGACCGACGAGGAACGGCTCCGGCGGCAGGTGGGACAGCTGATGGTGTTCGGGTTCCACGGGCACACCGTTCCGGACACGGCGGCCTCCCTCATCACGGAGCATCACGTCGGCAACCTTGTCCTCTTTTCCCGAAACGCCCGAGATCGACAGCAGATGGCGCGGCTCACGGCCCGTCTGCAGGAGCTGGCCCGCGCAGACGGCCAGCCCGTCCCACTCGCGATTTCCGTGGACCAGGAGAACGGCAGCGTGAGCCGGCTCCCTGATGATGTGCCCGACCTGCCGGGCAGCATGGCCCTCGGCGCCACGGGCCGGCCTGAGAACGCATATCAGGCGGGGGAAATGACCGGGCGGCTGCTGCGGCACCTCGGCATCAACTGGGATCTCGCACCCGTGCTGGACATCAATAACAATCCCGACAACCCGGTGATTGGCGTGCGGTCGTTCGGAGACGACCCCCAAGCGGTCGCGGCCTTCGGAACCGCCTTTGTCCGCGGCCTCCAGTCTGCGGGTGTCATCGCCGCCGGCAAGCACTTTCCTGGCCACGGCGACACGAACGTGGATTCCCACCACGGGCTTCCCGTCATCAACCACAGCCGCGAACACATGGGCCGGGTCGAACTGGTGCCTTATCAGGCTGCCATCGGCGCCGGCATCGACGCCATCATGACGGCTCACATCGTGTTTACCGCCGTAGAGCCGGCCGGGATGCCGGCCACCCTGTCGCGACGGGTGCTTGTCGATCTCCTTCGGGGAGAGCTGGGGTTTGACGGCGTGGTCACCACGGACTGTCTCGAGATGGACGCCATCGCCGCCACGGTCGGGGTGGATCGGGGCGCGGTGCTGGCGTTGAAGGCCGGTGCCGACCTCGTCATGGTCTCGCATCGGCTGGACCGGCAGCTCTCGGCCATCGAAGCGGTGGTGCGGGCCGTGCGGGCAGGAGAACTCTCGGAGCGGCGGGTCGAGGAGGCGGCGGCACGGGTCGGCCGAATGAAGGAGACCCGTCTCCTGCACCGCCAGGTGCGGTCGTGGGAGGCCACCGAGGCTGCCGGCCGCGCCCTGCAGACACGCCTGGCCAGGGAGGCGGTCACCCGCCTTCGATGGGAAGCGCCCATGCCAAGGGTCCCACGCCGCATGGTCATTCTCCAGGAGCCCGCAGGGGGTCCAGACAAACAGGCGAATCTGCTGGCCGAGGCGGTGAGAAGGGTGCGACCGGACGTCGAGGTGCTGGTGTTAAGCCTGTCCGACGCACTGGCAGGGGAGAACCGCTCATCAGTCCGTCAGGCGCTCCGTGGATTCGACGTGGTCCTGGCCGGCGTCAGCGGGACAGATCAGGCCGCCTATCTGGACTTTGTGAACAGTCTCCCAGCCGCGGGCGTGTCCGTCGTGGCCTTTCTTCTCCGAAGCCCTTATGATGCCCGGCTCCTCACGCGTGTGTCGAGGCTCCTCGCTCTCTACGAGGCCACCCCGGCCATGGCGCAGGCGGCCGTGGCCTCCCTCTTTGGCGGTCCCGCCGAAGGCCGCCTGCCCGTGACGATCTCGCCCGCGTGGCCGCGGGGATTCCGGACAAATGCTTAGGGCCGCATTCTATAAGACGGCGACAAGTCTGAGCGGGCTTCCGGTCGCCCCGGAAAACAACGGCGCGAGGCAGCAGCACAGAAACTCCCGTCCCCGAATATCGGGAACTTCCAGATTGCACTGCTCGATCATGTACACGCCGCGGCGGACGAGCAGATTAAGGTGGACCGGATCCGAGTTTTCGGGGTCCTGAAAGGGCGTCACCTCGATGCTCATGGTGTCGCCAGCCACGGCCGCCACCTTCTTGTCGGCCAGCCACGACGACGCGCTCTCGGAGATGCCGGGCGCCGAAACGGCGTACCGGAGACTATCGATGCCGTAGTGGCGGGCCCAGCCCGTACGCACGAGGGCGATGTCGCCGCTCTGCACCCCGCCAGGCACCAGACCTTCGGCGGCCTCCAGATCCTCCGGCTCCACGGCTTCGCCCGCCTCCAGAAACCGACCTTTCACGGCCACGAGGTCGAGGAGCACCCCACGTGTGAGAAGCGGTGGAATACAGCTCGCGTCCAGATCCGTGAGACCGTGGTTTCCGACCGCCCGGGCCACCTCCACCCCGTTGTACATGCGGCCGTTGGCGGACGTGTGTCCGAGCGCATCGATGTGGGTGCCGGTGTGCGTGTCAAATTCGATGCGTTCGTCCGCGAACGCCACGCCGTTTCGGGTGCCGCGCTCGTAGTGGACACGCTGGCTCACCAGCGGATGACTCCACATGGAGAGTACCAGCGGCGAATTGATGCCGGGGATGCGGGGAGAGTCGGGACCGATGGGCAGCGATAGGTCGACAATGCGGCCTTCTCGCACGAGTCCGATGGCGCGCAAGACTTCCCGTTCGGTGACGTAGTTGGCCGCCCCGATCCGATCGTCGGATCCGAAGGGCAGATGCGGAGTGGTTGACACGAAATGGCCCTCCCACTGATTGGCTGAACTGAACGAGATTGTGCGGTCCACACTTTCGTGTCGGAGACGCACCCGCGTCCGTCTCCCACTCTAGCATCGGCCGGCCGCCACGGCGCCCGCGCCTCACTCGCCCGCAAACTTCTGTCCGCCGCGCCAATGCCCGGACGCCGCTATTTCGAGCGCTACACTGACGGGGAGTCCGGTGAACAACCGAAGACCGGTACGTGTTGAAGGGGGATCCGCATGCGGCGGCTTCTGGTGTTGGGGGGCAGTTCCGGGATCGGACGCGCCGTGGCGTTGGCCGCCGCCCCGCGCGGCTATGAAGTGATCGTGGCCGATATCTCTCCGCCGTCAGACGCCCCGGGTGTCTATCTGCCCGTGGACGTGGCGGACCCGGTGTCGGTGAAGGCCCTGGCCGAGACGATGCAAGCGCCGCTCGACGGGATCGTAAACGCCGCCGGCATCCAGATCGCCGAGTCCATCGAGAGTATGACCGACGCGGACATCGCCCGGCAGGTGGCGGTCAACTTGACCGGCATGGCCTACGTCGCCAAGTACTTCGGGCCTCGGCTCTCTTCTGGCGCCTCCGTGGTGCTGGTGTCCTCCGAGCTCGCCTTTATCGGCACGGGCCAGAGTCCCGTCTATTCGGCGACCAAGGGGGGCATTACGGCGCTTGCCCGATCGCTGGCCATCGCCTGGCGCGCACGCGGCATTCGGGTCAATGCTCTCTGCCCTGGCGCCACCGACACGGCTCTCCTGCGCCGGGTGTGGGATGCGATGCCGGATCCCGCTCTGGCCGAGGCGGCCGATACGGCGCTCATCCCGCTCGGCCGTCTCGCGACGCCGGACGAGATAGCGGGAGCGGCCCTGTTTCTCCTGTCCTCGGACGCATCGTTCGTCACCGGCCACGCGCTGGTTGCGGACGGCGGCACCATCATATGGTGAGCCCGGCCACCACGCCCGTCCTGGTGACGGGGGCTCGGGGCTTTCTCGGTCCCCGAGTCGTGGCGGTCCTCAAATCCGAGGGACATCCGGTGGTCGAATACAACCGCGAGACGGTCGCGGAAACGGAGACCGCCGGCCATACCGTGGTCCAGGGCGAGCTTGACGACCTCCCCCGGCTCCTTCGCGTGATGACCGAGCATGGTGTACGCCGCGTCGCGCATCTCGCCGCCCAGTCGCACCCGAGTGTGTCCCTGGAGGCACCATGGGCAACGATGTACGGCAACGTCATGGGCACGACCGGCCTTCTGGAAGCCGCCCGCGCGGCCCGTGTCGAGCGGATAGTCCTCATCGGCTCGGAGAGCGCCTACGGCGTCACGGCGGAGCTGGCCGAACTTGGTGAGGACGCGCCGCTCGCGCCCACCACGCCCTACGGCGTTTCCAAGGCGGCTGTCGATCATCTTGCGCAGGTCTATCGACTGCGCTTTCAGCAAGACGTGATCGTGCTTCGGATTGGGCAGATTTACGGACCCGGTCAGCGGCTCTCCGAAGATGTGCGGACCCTGGTTCGCCTGGCGCTCGACCACGGCTCCATCCACCTGGAGAACGGGGCCGACCAGGAGTTGGAACTGGTGCATGTCGACGACGCTGCCCGCGCGGTCGCGCTGGCGGTCGCCGCCGGCCCGCATGCGTCTACCGCGTACAACATCAGCGGCGGTCAGACGACGCTCGGCCACGTGGCGGAGCTGGTGGCCGCGGCGACCGGAACCACGGCGTCGGTCGGCGGTGGGCGCAGCGACTATGACTTCCGGGCACCATTTGCCCGCGAGCGGGCGCGGGTTGAGCTCGGATTCCGGGCCCGCGTCTCCCTTCCGGAGGGGGTGGCCACATACGTGGCCTGGCTCCGGGAGCACCGATTCTGATGCGCCCGGACGAAAGGAGGGCCGCCCGCTGTGGGCGGCCCTCCTCAGTACCCGGGTCGGTTCTCTCAGTTACCGGCCGACGGGGTCTGCTGTTGGATGTCCGACACCAGGTCGACGTCCTTGCCTGCCCGGAAGTCACGCCACGCCTGAGTCTCGTGACCGCTCGCCGCGCCCCAGTAGTGGATGATGAGAGACACTACCAGGACGATGACGATGTCGAGCGGGAACTTCACGACGTCGAGGGACTTGCCGAACGAGCCGAAGTAGCTGAACACCACGATGAAGGCAAGCCACACGACGAGCCACAGGCCCTTCGTGATGTCCTCCATGGGGTAGTGGTACAGCGACTGGTAGATGGCGAAGATGATGAGCCCGGCCAGCATGATGAGTCCGGCCTGCATCGTCGTCGGCCACCCGAAGAAGTAGAACAGCGCACCGCCGATGGCGAAGCAGGCTGGTCCCGCGATTGACGCCACGCCGCTGCCCATGTCGAACTTCCGCTCTTCCCGTGTGGTCCAGCGCCGCATAACGGCCAGGCTTGGACCGCCCACCGCGTAGGTCACGAGACCCATGGACGTGGTGAGCTCAACCAGGTAGTGCCATCCAGGGAACGGCAGGATCGCCAGGATCCCGGCTATCAGGATGATGACCTGGGTGGTGATCGGAATGCCGTGCCGGCTGATCCGGTCCCAGCCCCTCACATAGAAGCCGTTCTTACGCGCAGCGTACAGAAGCCGCGACGCCGTACCGGTGAACAGGTTGGCCGAGCCGGAAGGCGACCAGGCGCCGTCCACATACAAGATGGCGGCCAGCCAGCCAAGACCAAGTCCGGCCGACAGCTGTGCCAGCGGGGAGGAGTAGCTCACCGCAGCCCACCCATGTGCCAGCGCGGAGTGCGGCAGGGCCACCAGGAAGGCCACCTGCAGCAACGTGTACAGTGCGATGGAGAACAGCACCACCTGCAGCAGGGCGACCGGCACGTCCCGCTGAGGGTTCTTGCCCTCAGCAGACAGGTCCAGCGCCTGCCGGAAGCCGCTGTAGGCGTACACGATACCGCCGACAGACACTGCGGTCAGCACCCCGTGCCATCCGTACGGCATGAAGCCGCCGGGGCTCCCGGAGCTGATGTTGTGCCCGCCACCGTGGGAGAAACCCGCGATGTTGACGATGATCATGGCCGCCGTCGGAACGATCCACTTGATCGTGGTCACCCAGGTGTTGACGTTCCGGAGCCACCGGACGCCGTAGTAGTTGATGACGAAGAACAAGACCACTAACAGGGCCGTCACTAAGAGACCGATGGGTGTGACGGTCGCGGTTTTCACGTCGTAGAACGCCGGAATGTAGCCGCCGGCGTACTGGATGACGGCCAGGGCTTCCACCGGGGCAGCGAAGATAGCGCCGACCGCGATGGCCCACGAAGCCAGAAAGCCCACGAGGGAGCCGTGCGTCATCTGCGGGATGCGGGCGATGCTGCCCGCCTCGGGAACGATACCACCCATCTCTGCCCACGGAAGCGCCACCAGAAGCATCAGGATGCCGCCGATGATCCACGAGATAATAGCGGCGGGTCCGGCCTCCTGGGCGCTGAACAGGGCTCCGAACAACCATCCGGAGCCGATAACCCCGCCCATCGAGGCCATCATGTAGTCGTAACGGGTCAGGACGCGTCGGTAATGACGCTTCGAATCGGATCCTGGGGACGAACCCACAGCCATGTAGTCCACCTCCTGGAAACGTCTCGTGCTGTGACCGGAACATGTGGTGCCAGGTCTAGAACGCGACTCCCAGACCATTTCCAGTTACTCATTAGGACCCGGCAACGCCGGTTCGGCCGCCGGGTCACAGTTTTTTTCAGTGCTGTCTTTATTACGACGTCAATTCCGCAGAACCTTCCGCAAACACTTTCCTCCGGAAAGATTTATCGACGAAATGCCGCGTTGGCGTGCTCACACGTGCATAAACAGCCGTGGGCTGGCATCCGAAGGGCCAGATCCCCGGCGTGTTAGAAGCAGGCTGCGATCTCACCCAGGGTCTCGACCTTATCCTGGGTCATGGCGTCAAGCATGGCCTCGAAGAGGGGCATGCGGCCCGGCGTGCCGATCGTCTGCGGGGTTACGACCAGTTGAAAGAGAAGTCCCTCGCGCCGGTAGGCGGACAGCTCATCGAGCCAGTTCTGCAGCACCCCGGCATACGGTGCCACGCGGCTTTGTCCCTCCGGCAGGGCCGGATTGTAGTTGAACACAAAGTAGGGAAGGTCGTAGAGCTCCCAGTGCCACGGAAGCTCCAGCAGGCCGGAGGACAGCCGATAGGGACGATCGTCGCCGTGGAGCGAGCTTGAGTAGCGAAAGCCCTGATTCCTGACGAGTCGGAGAGTCGTTTCGGACACCTCGCCGAGAGGGGCTCGAAAGCCCGCGGGGTTTTCTTGCGTAACCTCAAATAGCGCATCGAGCGCCCGCCCGATGCACTGGCCCTGGGCCGCCTCGGTCATCTGCCCGAGGCTCTCGCCCTCGTATCCGCGAAGCCCGATCTCGTGGCCGGCATCACGGATCCGCCGCACCTCATCCGGGTAAAGTTCCGCCACCCGCCCCGGGATGAAAAACGTGGCCCGGACGTCATGACGGGCCAAAGCGCCGAGCACCCGATGCAGGCCGTGGCGTGGTCCATATTCTCCCATGGACAGAGTTTTGGGCATGCGCGCCGATTCGGGGAAAAGGCCGAGCCACAGCGTCTGTGCATCCAGATTGACGCTCACGGCCACCTGGCCCAGGACGCCTTCAGCGGCCATGAGCTGCGGCCTCGCGCGGGTGGGCCAGCCGCCAGGCCGCGGCTACCTCGGACCCGGTCGCAAACCAGACACCAGATTGAGAGCCCGGCTCAGGCAACGCTTCTTTCATGTGCCGGATGAGCGCCTGCAGGTGGAACACCCGCCCCGGCTTTCCAATGACCTGCGGGTGTGTCATGAGGACGTAGCAAAGGCCCAGACGATGATAGCCATCAAACTCTCTTCGATAGTTGTCAAATCCGGCGGTGTACGCGCTGATGCGATCCTGGCCTCGCGGCTCAGCTGGAAACAGGTTGTAGGCGAACATGACGAAGTCGTCCAGCTCCCAGCGCGGCGGGATCTCGATGAAGTCGGAGGGGGCGTCGTCAATCACGGTGCGGTACGGCCGATCACTCCCGCGCATGGAACTCGAATAGCCGAAGCCCAGCGACTGCAAGAGTTTCGGCGTCTCGCGGGAAAAGTCGCCCGACGGCGTGCGAAATCCCTCGGCCTGATACCCAAGCACGTCTTCGAAGATGTGCTGACTTTTCAGCAGGATGGCCTCCTGGGCCTCCGGGGTCTGGTCGAAGAAGCGTTCATGCCGATAGCCATGGTGCCCAAGTTCGTGCCCGGCCCGCACGATCTCGGCAATGGCATCGGGGTAACGCTCCACCACATATCCGGGCACGAAGAACGTGCCCCGGACCCCTTCTTTCGCCAGCAGATTCAAAAGCCGCGGCACTGCACGACGCGGGCCGTAGTGGCCGAGAGACACGGAGCCGAGCCAGTCCTCCGAATCCGGATAGGAACTGTTGCCGTTCAGCCATACGGTCTCCGCATCCACATCGAAGGTCAGCATCACGGCCGATCGGGCACCGTGCGGCCAGACACCGGACACTTCCCGTTCTCCCAATCGATGGCCCCCTGCCTGCCGCTCAATTATCCCCGCCGAGGGGGTTAAGCTCAACCGTGAACACCGCGCAGCCGGCAGGAATCGGCTGCCGGAACGTGGAAGCCTGTCTCAATCTTTGTGGCGGGCGCGCTTTGGGCCACGGCGCGGCCAGGCATTCCCCCTCATGCATCGTGACAATACTGACGGACATCAGGATTTTCCATTCGTCCGCGTCCTGGGGGAAGTTCTTTGAGCACCGAGCACCCATCCGAGCCTCGCACCCCATCTGCCTTGGCAGAACGCCTCGATCGGGTCGACAGTCTCATTCGCCCGAGAACCGTAGCGGTCATCGGTGCGTCATCCCAACGACGGACCCTTGGAAACGCGGTACTGGAGAACTTCGATCGGTGGCCCTTTGACGGAACCCTCTACGTCGTCCACCCGAACGCCCCCCGGATCGGCTCCCGCGAGACGGTGGCCAGCATCGCGGAACTTCCCCGGCGGCTTGATGCGGCCGTTGTCTGCCTGCCGGCGAGGGCCGCGGCGAAGACCCTCCGCGAGCTTGAGGCCATCGACTGTCGGTCTGCCGTGGTGGTGGCGGCGGGCTTTGTGCCGGATGACGAGGCACGGTTTCGGGCGGTGCTGAATGAGGTATCCGTGGCGGTGTGCGGACCGAACAACATGGGCACCATCAACGTCACCGATGCCATCGCCCTCTACACGGCCCGGTTTCGCGACCCCCTGCCGCAGGGCAGCGTCGCCCTCATCGCCCAGTCCGGTTCGGCCGCTATCGCCCTCATTAACAATCCCGGCCTTGGCTTCTCCCGCATCATCACGAGCGGCAACGAGTGGAGCATCACGAGCGCCGACTACCTCCGCTGGCTTGCCGACGATGCAGCGACCGACACCGTGGGTCTGGTGCTGGAGTCGATTCAAAACCCGATGCAGTTTTCTCGCGCCGCCCGCGAGCTTGTACGGGCCGGAAAGCGCCTCGTGGTCTTGAAGGTGGGGCGATCGCCGGCCGGAGCCGCCGCCGCCCAGGCCCACAGCGGCGCGCTTCTCAGCACCGACGACGCTTACGCCGCCTTCTTTAGACGGGAGTGCATCCCGGTCGCGCGCGACTACGATGAACTCCTGGCCACACTCCAGTGCTTCTCGACCCCGGGCATCCCCCACCCGTCCGGGCACCGGCTGGCGGTCATTGCCATCTCCGGCGGGGAAGGAGCGCTCGCATGCGATGTCGCCACGGAGATGGGCGTGCCGCTGGCGGCCTTTAGTTCCGACACCCGATCCGTGCTGGAGAACGCACTTCCGGGGGCCCGTGCCGAGAATCCGATTGACTTTGGAGCCAGCGTGGGGCGCGAAGACGCGGCACAGGAACGCGCGACCCGCGCTGTCTTAGGCGATGGCGGAGTCGATCTCGCGATCGTGCTGCAAGATGCGCAGGCGAGCCTCCCCATCCATGACGCCCACGACTACGTCCACTATCTCGATATCTTGCGACAGGCAGACGAGGGCGCGGATAAACCGGTGCTGGTCGCCTCCACCACCTCCACGCACACGCATCCCCGTCTAGAACAGACCCTTTCCGGCTCGTCGATGCCCCTCCTGCGCGGCATCCGGGAAGCGGTAGCGGCGGCGGAGAACCTGGCGGTGGCGGGCGACGCCCACCGGCGCGTGGCCGCGCTGACAGCTGAGCCCCATCCGCCGCAAACGCCTCCCTCCATCGACCGCTCTCTGTTCCCTGCCGAGCGTGGGCCGCTGGCAGACACCGGCGTGCAGACGCTGCTCCGAGCCTACGGGCTTCCCATGGTGCAAAGAGTCCTGGTGCGCGATGTGGACGAGGCCCGGGAGGCAGCGCGGCGGATCGGGTTTCCTCTCGTGGTCAAGGTCCTTTCGCGTCACATCGCGCACCGCTCCGACATCGGCGGGGTTGTGGTGGGGGTGCGCGATGAGGAAAGCCTCCTGCGCGCTGTTCGAGACATTGCCGGTCGCGTCGCCCGCACCCGGCCGGGCGGCGTCGCCGACTTCGCCAGTGTGATTGAAGGATTTGAGATCCAGCCCCAGATTGAAGATGCCATCGAGGCCATCGTAGGGTTCAAGGCCGAGCCGGGATTTGGCGGCACGGTCACGGTGGGGCTCGGCGGAGTGCTGGTGGAGCTTTACGGCAAGCCGGTCATCGAGCTTGCCCCGGTCACGGTCGAGGAGGCGGCGGGCATGATTGGGAGAACGCCGCTCGGACGCATCCTGGCGGGATATCGAAACCTCGTGCCGCCAACGTCCCCCGGCCCCCTGGCCGCCGTGGTGGCCGCCCTCTCCCGCCTTGGCCACGATCTGTCGGGTGACGTCCACGAAGTGGATCTGAACCCGGTCCTCGTGCGCCACGGGTCGGGCGAGGCTCTCTTGGTGGATGCACTGGTGATTGCCGGCGGCAGCTGACGGATCCGAAGAGGAGAGAGGGACACGCCATGAAGGTTTTTGATCTTGAACTGATGCTGCCCACGGCCGAAGACGGTACACGCCGTTCCCACGAGGGCAACGAGCAGCGCATCGGTCCCGTAAGCCCGAACCGGCTTCCGCCGCGCCCGGGCTATGGCTTCGAAAACTATGCCAATATTTTTCGTTCCAAGCCGCGGGCAGGTGCCCACGCGTCTGCCGACTCGGGTCCGGCCACCACCCCCCATGACGTCCGCATGGGTCTGCCGGATCTGATTGCCCTCATGGACCGGGCCGGCGTGGAGCGGGGCCTCTTTCGCTCCTCTAGCAACGAGGACACCGTGCGGGTGCAGCGGGCGCACCCCGACCGCTTCGTGGGCATGGCGTATTTGAGTCCGTTCGACGGCATGCCGGGCGTACGCGAACTGGAGAGGCTGGTGCGCGAGGAGGGCCTGCGGGCTTTTTCCGTGGGTGCCCTGTACGAGGTCCTGCCGCCCTCCGACCGCCGGTACTACCCGTTCTACGCCAAGTGCGTGGAGCTAGACATTCCGGTTCGCATTTACACGTCCATGAACTACGCCAATGACCGGCCGTACGACATCGGACACCCGAGCCACCTCGACCAGATCTGCATCGACTTCCCTGAACTCCGCATCGTCGCCGGTCTCTCGGGCTGGCCCTGGGTCAACGACATGGTGGCGCTCCTCCGCCGACATCCGAACCTGTACTGCGACACCGCCGCCCATCGACCCCGACACTTCGCGACCCCCGGCTCCGGGTGGGAGCAGTTCTTGCAATTCGGCAACACCCTGAACCAGGACAAGGTGATGGTGGGCCTGTCATGGCTCCTCCTCGGCAACTCGATGGAGAACATCATCGCCGAATACATGGAGCTGCCGCTCAAAGATTCGGTGAAGGAGAAGTGGCTTTACCGAAACGCCCTCCACTTCTTTCAGATGGACTGAGTCTGGCGCGCTCCTCAGCACGCCGGCCCTGTGAGCCTCTCATAGCTCGCCGGGCCGGCATCTTTCCGGCTCGACCGCCTGTCGCGGAGATAGGTGAGGCGGCCTGCCATGAAGGGCGAGGCCCCCCTCCGGGCGGCATGCTGTCCAGTCCGGGCAGGCCGCTCCCCTGCCGCGCCCCGATCTGGCCCTGGCGCTTCGAACACTTCTTATGGGCGAAACACAATTACGGAGGAGGCGGGGCATGAAGCGGAGCGTCGAGAACGTACGGAATCTGTCCTCCACCGGTGTCGTGGCGCCCAAATCCCCGCGCACGACATCGGCGGGCATCGTGACCCGGTTCCACGGATACCGGCGGAGGGTCCGGATGCTCCGGACCCTCAAGGCGGCACGGAGCGCGCTTGGGGGCGTGTTCTACAGGCTGCGGGCGCTACCGGGCTCGTTCTGGACAGGCCTCCTGGCCGGTCTCGTGGTGGGCGCGCTCTTTCTGGTCGTCACCGGGCACGGCGGCCTCTTCCTGGTCCCGTTAAGACACGGTTCGGGAACCATCCCGGCTCCCTTTAAGAAACCCGGCTGACCGGTTCAGTCGGGCGCACCGACCGGATCGCGTTTGATGAAGCCGGTCATGCAGTGGACGGCCCCGCCTCCCCGCAGGACCTCGTCAAACGGGATGGTGATGACCTCCACTCCGTGTTTTTCCAAAAGCGCCTGCGATTCCGGAAAGCCTTCCGGCATCACCACCCGGCGCGGGCCCAGTGCCACGAAATTGGTTCCGAGACGGCCCACCTCATCAAGGTTCGTATCTTCGATGAGGGTGAACCCGCGGTCCAGAAGCGTACGGCGCAGATCCCAAGTCGCAAGCCACGGTGAGATGACGAGCACGTGGTAGTCGACCGCGCTCAAAAACCCGTCAATATGAATCTGCCCATAAGGACACTGAATCGGGATGATGGTGTCCACGCCGAGGGTGCGGAGCTCCTCCGCCACCTGGCGGGCGCCCTCCGGGTTGGTGCGGCTCGAGGTCCCGATGAGGCAGGTCTTCCGGTCCATCCACATGACGTTGGAGCCTTCGTAGTACCCGTGGCCATTCACCGTCTTCAGGATGGGGACGCCCACCCGCAGCAGATTGCGGGCCACGGCCCGCTCCTCGCCGCGGCGCTGCGCGGTGGCCGGCCGGGAGAGAATGGCCCCCTCCGGCGTCATGGTGTAAAGATCGCGCATATACACCGCGTTGGGCCGGTCTGTCCGCTGGCCCTCCATCAGGTGAACGGTGACGCCGTTGGCCCGATAGATGTCCACCAGGCGATCAAACTGCTCCCGAAAGCGCCCGGCGTCAACGGGAGCGTCAAAGAGCCAGTCCTGATAGGTGGCGGGGGTGATGAGATCAAGCTCGGATCCCGGCCGGTGCATCAGCACCGAGCGCAGCGTCCCCACCTCCGAGTCGCAGAAAAAATCTCCCCACATCTCTTCCTGATTAGCGGCAAACGGACGCTCGTCCGCAAACCACCGATCCCCGACCACATGCATGGTCTGTCTCGTGTCTCCTTTCGGTGGGGCGCCCTCCCGGCGCGAGCCCGTTCACCCAAGCGTGAGACTAGGCGCCCCGCTGCTCCTTGATGCCTTCCAGGATCGCGACGGCCAGATCCCGGCCGAGCCGCGCCGAACGTCCCTCGGGATCGCCATTCGGATTGACGGCCGCGATGGAGAAGGCGACAACCGGTACCGTGACGGCAGCCGCGCGGCACGACTCGATGAGGTTCTCCCGGGACGGCCAGTAGGGGGCGGGTGTGTTCACGCCCGGCACCTCCGGCCCGGCCACGTCCATGTCAATGTGCAGGTACCAGGCAGGTGCCGCGTCCCGCTGAGGGCCAAGCGTACGGCGGGTGCTGTCCTGATTCAGTTCTCGCGCGTCCAGATGCATGAGGCCCTCGCGGGCCACGGCATCAATCTCCGCCTGATCGAGGTCGCTGGTCCCGAAGAGGGCCGCCGCCCGCGCCGGAATCGGCTCACGCTGGCCGGTCGCCTCGCGCCAGTCGTGCAGATCCCACCCGAGCGTTACCGCAAACGGCATGCCGCCCCACAATCCCGTCTGGGTGGTGGCCATGGTATTGATGTCCCCGTGGGCGTCGTACCAGATCATGCCCACGCCGCCGAAGGTGCTGTAGATGCCCCCCGCGACGCCGGGTGCATGCGTGCAGTCTCCCTGCAGGGCCAGCACCACCGTCTCGGGGTCCTGAAAGGCGGCCCGCACCAGATCGGCTTCCGACTCGTTCAGGCGGCCGAGATTGGTCACGATGTCCCGCGTGCGCTCGGACACCGGAAGGGTTGCGTAAACCGGGGCGAGGACAGTGTGGCCGTGCTGCTCTAAGGTTTCGATGAGCCCGTGCTCGAGGTGAAACTCCGGTCCTTTGGCGTATCCCCACTTGCCGATGTCGTTGGCATACGGCACGGCCACAATCTGCACCTTCATCAATTGAGCCCCCTCTTATCGCCCACAGATCCTGAATGGCGGGCGCGCCGGTGCGCCCCCTGAAAAACTTCAGCCATACGGTCAAACGCATGCCAGAAACTTCGGGAATGATAGCACGGAGGCCCCGGGCGATACGCCTTGCGAGCGAGTCCGCACAAATTCAGGAGAGGGGCTGGCGAGGGCGCTCACCATTCTTTTCGGAAGACGCGCCAGAGCGCGCCGCCTCCGCCCCCGGCCGCCCACGCCGCCGAGACCAAGAGGCCCGATCCCACTCCTGGCCACAAGAGTCCCGCAGTCTCGCCCGTCAGCACCCGGCCGAACGGCAGATAAAACCCCGGCAGGAGGCCGATCCAGCCCTGCCCGTTGAGGGCCTGGCTGAAAAGAACCGGTCCCGCCAGGAAAACCAGGGCCGCAAGGCCGCTCGCGAGTCCGCTTGGCATGAGGAGGCCGAGCAGCATGGCGCACGAGACCAAGGCCGCCAGAGGGGCCAGCGACAGGAGAACGCTGTCTCGGGCCGCCGCGCTCATCGTCTGAAAATGCAGGTCGTAAGCGTGGCGGATGATGGGAACGGGGTAAGGTGGCGAGGCGGAACCGCCGGCGGGATGCACCAGATAGATGCCATAATGGGCGTTTTCGATGGCCCACGCCGGCCCGCCGGCAAAGACCAGGCGGCCGGCGCCCCACAAGAGCGCCGCCGCCAGCAGCGCAACCGCCGTCGCCACTATCACGGCCCACAGAAATTTCCCGACAAGGAGCGTCCCTCGCGGGACCGGATCCATGAAGAGGCTGTTCCACGTGCCGGCCGCGGTCTCGATGGCAAACCCATCGGCGGCCAGCAGAAGCGCCAGAATCCCGACCGGTATCACCCAGGCGGTGGCAAAAGCGGTCTCGACAAGGCCGGAGGCGCTCATCCCGAATGGTTCCGTGGGCTGGAGATCAAGGTGGTGCGCCGCCGAGAATCGAAGCAAGAGCAGCTCCTGCGTACTGTCAAGAAGGCCGGGCGGCGCTCCCGTCACCGGGTGCGCGACCTCCAGCCGATGGAGCGTCTCTTCGATCCGGACCAGCTGCGTAAGCGGCGGCAGGCTCTGGTGTCGGGCCATGCGCAGGGAATACACGTTCATCCATTGGCTCACGCGGGTCTCCGCCGTGGCCACGGAGCGCACCGGGCCCCGAGCCCGGTAACGGGACGCCCCTCCCAGATTGGAGACCGACACGCGCGTCTCGCTGCCGTTGGCCGAAAAGTTGGCGCCGGTGATAAGGGCGGCCAGGAGAACGATTCCGACCACGCCCCACAGGACGCGCCTTCGCCGGCGAAACTTCAGCCACTCGTTCTGGATGACCCGAAAGAGCACGAGCCAGCTCCTTTCCTGTTCGTGAATTCATGGGCGGCCGAATCTCCGGATCCGACACACCCCGGCCTATCCGGCCCCGCGGGGGAAAAGCGTCTGCCAGAGCGCGTCGAGCCGGTCAAGCGGACCTGCGGCCCCTTCATCGGCGACGATGCTCCCCTCGCGGATGAAGAGGGCCCGGTCCACCATCCGGGCCAGGTCTAAAAGCGCGTGGCTGGAGATGAGGACCGCCACCCCGTTCTGGCTCAACCCGTCCAGCAGGACGCGAAGATCGCGCACCCCGTCCGGGTCGAGACCATTGGTCGGCTCATCGAGGAGCAGGAGCCGCGGTTGCGGCACCAGGGCGCGGGCCACGGCGATCCGCTGGCGCTGACCGAGGGACAGCCGCCGAACCGGGGTGTCGAGAAATCGGGAGAGACTGAGGCGATTCGAAAGACGTTCGATGGCGCCGTCGGCCGGCACCCGGTGCATGCGCGCGCTGGCCCGCAGGTGATCACGCCCGGTCAGATACGGGTAGAGGCGGGCGTCCTCCAAGACCACCCCTACCCCCGCTGGACCGGTAAAGCGGGGCAGCCGGACTCCCCCGACCGTGACCACTCCAGCCGTAGGCTGCCAGAGTCCGGCCAGGATCTTAAGAAGCGTGGTCTTCCCCGCGCCGTTGGGACCCGCCAGTCCCACCCTGGTTCCGGGGCCCACCGCCATATTGATGTCGGCGAGGATCGTTCGACGGCCGATGACTTTGGCAACGTGGGAAGCCGCGACGGCCTCCGCATGGGGATTGGACAAGAGACGACCTCCCATTGTTCGCGAGCGCGCGGATATCGATGCCTCTTTGTTCACCGAGACGGGAGACTGGACGATTTGGTTCCCGCCTGCCGCGGCGGCCAGACTTGAGAAGGCTCGGCGGCCGCCGTTCCCCTTCGATTAGGGGGAATCCGGACAGCGCGTGGGGCGGGCACACGCCCCGCACGTTTCGAAACTATTGACACCCGGGGAATACAGATGGCGCCGATGTCCTCCCACGGCAGGGGCGAGGACGAACGGCCGTCGGCGGCCCGGAATCATGAGCGCCGGAGAATCTGTGCGCCAAACGCCGCAACACAGACCTGCCGACGCGCGTCCGGTCATGTCTTCTCCGGGGTTTCCACCGAGAGCCGTCCGCGGGTTGGGCAGGGCGCGGACCCTCGGCCGCTCGTCGGCAGCTGGCCCTTTACAGCGGGCTCATCATGCGCTCTCTATAGGTCCAGAAGGGGTGAATGATGGATCTTGCGGTGCCGATCGACCGCAGCCTTCCCCGGAGCCTCTCCCAGCAGGTGGCAGACGGCCTGCGGCGCCTGGTGGAAGACGGAGCGCTTCGCCCGGGAGAGAGCATCCCGTCGTCGCGCGAACTTGCGGCCTGGCTCGGGGTAGGCCGCAACACCGTTATCACGGCGTACGAGCAGCTGGTGGACTCCGGGCACGTGACCATAGAGCCCCGACGCCGCCCGTTTGTCACGGTGGGACTGACACCGCGCGGCGCGCAGGGTGCTGTCCTGGCGCGTCGAGCCCCCGACGCGCTGCCCGGCCAATCGCTGTCGCGCCGTCTCGGGCCCTCGTACGACCTCGGACCGGAGCTCTCTTACGACTTTCGCGTCGGCACTCCGGACGTATCAGCCTTCCCCCAGCACGCATGGCTCGGCGCCTATCGGGCCGCGCTCAACAGTCCAGCCCTCCTGTACCCTCACGATGCGCGGGGCTCCGCGGGGCTGCGCGCCGCCATCGCGGCGCAGCTCGTCCGAAGCCGTGCCATGCCGGTCGCGGCCGAGGACATCGTCATCACTACCGGAACCCAGCAGGGATTGGCGCTGGCAACGCGTTTTGTCATGCAAGGCGGCGGGAGACTCTTGATGGAGGACCCCGGGTATCGGACTGGCCGGCGTCTATTTACGGCCCTCGGTGCGCACATCGTGCCCGTCCCGGTCGACGATGGCGGTCTTATCACGGATCGGCTGCCGCCGGCGCGTCTTATTTATGTCACGCCGTCGCATCAATTTCCTTTAGGAGGCGTGATGCCGCTGCAGCGCCGGCAAGAGCTTCTCTTGTGGGCCGAGCGTCACGCCGCCTACATCCTGGAAGACGACTATGACGGTGAGTTCCGCTTCGGGCTTCCTCCACTGCCGACCCTGCAGGGTCTCGACGGAGCCGGCCGCACCTTCTATCTGGGCACGATCTCGAAGGTGCTGGCACCGGGCCTGCGCCTCGGCTATCTCGTCACACCGCCGGCTTTCGGTCTAGGCCTGGCCCGGTACCGCGATCTTTTCGAACGCACGCCGGACGGCGTTTCCCAAGAGGCTCTGGCCACCCTCATCGAGACCGGCGCCTTTGACGCGCACCTCCGCCGGATGCGGCGCGTGTACAGCGCACGGCGCGAGACGGCTCAGGCGGTGTTGAACCAGAATCTCCCGCCCGGCTGGCACATCGCGGGGTCGGCCGCCGGCCTTCACCTCCCGGTTGTGTACGACGGACCGGGCACGCCGGATCTGGAGCCTGTTCGCATGAAACTGCGATCGAGAGGCGTGCTGGTGGAGACTCTGAAACCGTATTCGATGACCGCGTCATTGACGGGACTGGTCATCGGCTACGGAGCGCTTACCGAACAGGCCCTGGAGACGGGACTCCTTCATGTGTGCCGGGCGCTTCGAGAGGCGGACTCATGATGGGCCGCGCGGCGTGGACGCCTCCGGCCCCCTGCGCTAGGATCGGACAAGAATCTTTCGCCGGCCGGGCCGGAACGTTTTTGTGCGGAGGGAACGTCGATGCCTGATTTGTGGAGCGGCCGACTGCCGGGGGGTCTCGACCCGGAGGTTCGCCGATTCAGCTCCTCCCTCGATGTCGACTGGCGGCTCGCCGCTTACGACATCCGTGGGAGTCTCGCGCATGTGGCCATGCTGCAAACTGTCGGAATCTTGACTGAAGCGGAGGCACGGACCATCCAGGATGGGCTCACCGCGCTGCTGGATGAGATTGTCGGCGGAGCCGCCCCCTGGAATCTGGAAGCGGAGGACGTCCACAGCGCCGTGGAGGAAGAGCTGACGCGCCGAATAGGCCAGGTGGCGGGCAAGCTTCATACCGGGCGCAGCCGAAATGACCAGGTGGCGCTCGATCTGCATCTGTACGCCCGCGACGCTCTCCGGGCGACGGCCGCCGAGGCCGGCCGCCTGGCACACGCTCTTCTCGCCCAGGCCGACGCGCATCAAGACGTGGTGCTGCCGGGCTACACCCATATGCAGAGAGCCCAGCCGGTCCCAGTTTCCCATCATCTCCTCGCGTACGTCTGGATGCTGAGCCGCGATCAGGAGCGGCTCCGGCAGGCATACCGGAGCGCCGATCGATCCCCCCTCGGGGCCGGAGCGCTGGCCGGATCCACCCTTCCCCTCGACCCCGATCGGTCCCGGCAGGAACTGGGACTGGCGGTGCTTTACGAGAACGGACTCGACGCGGTGAGCGACCGCGACTTCCTCCTCGAATATCTGGCGGCTGCGACTCAGGTCATGCTCCATCTATCGCGGCTGGCTGAAGAACTGGTGTTGTGGTCCACGCGCGAGTTTGGATTTGTCCACATCGACGACGGCTGGGCAACCGGGTCCAGCATGATGCCGCAGAAGAAGAATCCGGATGTGGCCGAACTCATTCGCGGCCGCTCGGCGCGCACCCTGGCTGACTTTGTCGGTCTCGCCACCGTCATGAAAGGCCTGCCGCTCTCCTATAACCGGGATTTGCAGGAGGACAAGGCCTACTTGTTCCACGCGGCCGACACGGTTGTCGGGGCGCTGTCGGCGATGGCCGGGTTGGTCGGGAACCTCACGTTCGATGCCGCCGCCATGGCCAGGGGACTCACGACCGAGCTTCTGGCAACCGACGAGGCCGAGGCGCTGGTCGTTGACGGCCTCCCGTTTCGCGAGGCCCATGCCCGCATCGGCGTCCGTTTTCGCGACGTCCAGGATCCGCCGGCGGCAGGTGCAGACGCAATTCGCAAGAGCCTCCGGTTGCGCGACCGGCCATTGGGCCCCGGCCCGGACAGTGTCCGCGACCAGATTGCCCGGGCCCGACGTCTCTCATGGGATCTTGACGATGGCCGGTAACTCAGGCCGGCCGGAGCCGCGTGCGGGCCGCTTTTATTCCTAGGCTTTTTGCTCCCGGACCGCTCGGCGCTTTAGCTCAGCCAGCACATCCGGCATCGTGAGGTCGCCGCCGGCATAACGGCGAAAAAGGACCTCCAGTTCCGGATCGATGCTGACCCCCTTCAGCGTGCCGTTCAGGCGCCTCAGCGTGTCAGCCTCGCGGCGGGCCCGCCCATGGTCCAGTTCAGTTTCCCGCATCGTCATGCCCTCCCCCATATTGGACAACCGGAACCGGCCGTCTTGCCGGCCCGGGTGTGACTGCACGCGCCCGAAGGCGCGTGAGAACGACCGCGGCTATCGCCAGGAGCGCCGTCCCCACGATCGCGGTGGGCGCCAGGCGTTCATGCAAGAACGCGATGCCGAGCGCCACCGCCACCACCGGTTCGAAGTAGATGTAAAAGGCGGCTTCCGAGGCCGGAATCCGCGTAAGCGCGAAATTGTAGAGGAAGTAGCCAGCCACCCCGCATATTAGAGACAGGAACATCAGGTCGGCCCAGGCAGCGGTCGACAGGTGCCACACGGCACCCCAGCCACCGCCGGCCGGAAAGAGCAGGGAGGCCGCGACGAGACCGATCGCCCCCACCGTCATGGATCCGCCGGTCAACACCAGGGGCGGCAGGTCGGGATCGCGCATCCAGGCCTTGCTCAGGGTGGAGTTCACGGCCCACAGCAGGGCATTGGCAATAAGACAGAGGCCGCCAAACACGTACGTCGAGTTCCAGGCGACGACAGATCCGTGATGCGGACCCGTCACAATCAGGACGATGCCGGCGATGCCAAGGGCGAGAGCCGCCACCGTCGGCAAAGAAAGCCGCTCCTGCCCGAGCGCATACGCGCTCAGGGCCGTCATGAGCGGGATAAGCCCGACCACCAGAATGGACGCAATAGCGGCGTTGGTGTCCGCGACACCGGTGTACTGGAGCCAGAAATAGAACGTGTATCCCATAAGCCCCAGGGCCGCCATCTTCAGGACATGGCCAAAGCGGAGCTGCCCCGCGGCGATGGCCCGCCCCAGCGGTATGACAAAGAAGAGCGCGGCCAGGCTGAACCGGGCGGCCGCCAGAACAATCGGGGAGAGATGGGCGGAACCTCCCAACAGGGAGTCGGCGGCCACGAACGACGCACCCCACACCGCGACCGTGAACCACACCCCGAGCCGTGCCATTCCCGCTTTGGTCATGGTGTCCCTCCGGCCACGATGCCTTACCGGGGCATTCTAACATATGCCGGCTTGATGATCACAGCATCTCTTCCATCACTTCTTCGTTGGAAGGCATATCTCTAACATGATAGGCCTAATAACTTACCTGGCAGCGGATGAGAGTGAGCGTCGGCCGGGTTGGTCCTTCTCCGTACATAAGGGGGCGCGCGGCAAGCCGCGCGCTCTGCGGTGACGGATATCGGAGAGCTTCCAAAGCCAAGGAACAGCCGAAGCACCGAGCCGGCTCCAGGGTCCTAGAGAGGGTCCCGCCTCAGTACCCCGGTCAGGCAATGCATCTCGCCGCCCGCCTTCAAGACTTCATCCACCGCCACGGCCTCAAACTCGATGCCATGCGCCTTCAAAAGCCGCTCGCTGGCGGGAAAGCCCTCGGGAATGATCACAAACCCGGGGCGGATGGCAACGAAGTTGAGGCCCGCGCCCGGAAGCTCATCGAGAGCCGTGGCCTCGATGATGCGGACATCCGCGGTCTTTAATGCCGTTACCGCGTCATAGGGCATCTGCCAGGGATTTATCACGACCGTCCGGCGGTCCACTACGTTCATGCATCCATCCAGATGAATCTGGTTCCAGGGCGTCGAGCACCGGATGACCGTGCCGACGCCGATAGCGGCGAGGGCGTCCGCCACCTGGTCGGCGCCGGCCTGGTTGGTTCGCGGGCTCGTGGCCACGAGAGCGAGGTCACGGTCCACCAGCATGGCACAGGCGCCGTCGTAGGTGCCTTCCCCGGCAATGCTGCGCAGGATGGGCATCCCGAGGGTGGCCAGGGTCTCGGCCACGGCGCGTTCCTCCCCCCGGCGGACAGGATGGCCGGGACGGGCCAGAACCACTCCCTGGTGGGTGGTGAGCATGAGATCGCGCACGAACATGGCGTTCGGCCGGTCCGAACGCTGCTTTTGAACCAGACGGACGTCCACGCCGTGCGACTCGTAAACACGAATCAGGTTCTGGACCTGGGCGCGCAGGCGGTCGGCGTCCACCATCTCCATGAAGAGCCAATCCTCAAAGTTGTCCCGGCTCACAAGCGCGAGCTCGTCACCGGGCACGTGCATCAGGACCTGCCGTAGGACCCCGCACTCCGAGTCTGCCCCGTACGGGCCCCACAGGTTCTCCATCTCGTCTTCAAACTCCCGCGTCTTCCTCGCAGCACCCATTAACATCGTGTCCTCCCCGCGGAGCCGTCCGAACGGCACGCATCCGTCCCATGCTGTCGATGATGACACGAATCAGACACGGAAGCCGTCTCGCGCGACACCAAGCGCGGAACTTTACAGGACACCTTTTAGTGTCCTATTGTAGCCCCGTGGGGTGCGCCTTCATCGGCCGGAGGGATAGTCATGCGCGACGTCTTCAGTGCCATCGCCGATCCGACCCGCCGTCAGATCCTGGACTTACTGTCCGGTGCCGACCGACTGCCGCTTCATGCCATGACATCCCACTTCCCCATGGGCCGCACCGCCGTCTCCAAGCACCTCGCCATCCTCAAGGAGGCCGGCCTGGTCGGGGATACGCGCAGGGGGCGGGAAACCTTGTACCACCTCAATCCCGCTCGGCTGCACGAGGTAGAAGAGTGGGTTTCCGACTATCAGAAGTTCTGGACGCGCCGGCTTGAAGGGCTCCAGGAATGGCTGGATGGAGAGGGAGGCCCGGAGGCGCGGGTGTAGCCAGAACCGAAGACACCAAGGAGGACCAGGCGTGAGCGAGACCGAGACCGTGACCGTAGACATAGAGTTGACGAGTCCGATCGAGCGTGTGTGGACCGCACTCACCGATCCGGCAGGCTTTTCCCGCTGGATGTTTTTCCAGGCGGACGGGTTCCGGCCGGTGGTCGGCCACAAGTTCCAGTTTCGAAGCGAGGCCGGGCCTGGTTGGAGCGGGATCGTGGATGCGGAGGTGCTTACGGTCGACCCGCCGCATCATCTCTCCTACACGTGGGTGAGCGGGGCGGTCAACACCACCGTCAGCTGGACACTCGCCAGACGGGAGAATGGCGGCACCAGCCTTCATCTCGAACAGACGGGATTTGCCGCGGACGCTCACAGGGAGAGCGGCGGCGCGCATTATGGCTGGACCAAGATGTTGGAACAGCTCCAGGGTGTTCTTGCCTCCGAGCAATAAGAATGGGGACGCCCACCCTAACGCTTGAGAGGCGGCGCCGGTCCCTGTAGACCAATAAGTCTCGCGCGTGCCTGAGCCGGCGTCCGGACGTTGGTCGGATCCGGCTTTCGGCCGATGGCCAGGCGCCTTCACACCGGTATGCTGGTCGCAGGAAAGGGCGATGCGTGGGTGGACAGCCCGCAGGTTCTGACCGGCCGCTGGTTTCCCGGATGAGTTATCGCACCCTGGCGCACGGCCCGTACTTCCGGGCGTGGTGGGCGATGCTGTTCACGAACCTCGGCACCAACATCGGATGGCTCGCCATCCTATGGCTGGCTGCGGCTCGCGGGGGGCCAGAAGCGGTGGGAATCGTCACCGCCGCGTTTGCCCTTCCGGGTGTAGTGTCCGGCGTCTACGCGGGAGTCCTCCTGGACCGGATGCCGCGCGCTTTGGCCATCGCCCTCGACAACGGAGGGCGCGCCATCCTCTATGCCCTGGTGGCCGTGGAGGCCGGGCAGGCGCATTTCTCGCTCGTGGTGCTGACCGTGCTGGTTGGTCTCGGAAGCCTTCTCACCCCCTTAAGTCAGGCCGGCATCTGGTCGCTGGTGCCGGACCTTCTGCAGGAGGGACAGACCCTCGGCACCGCCAACGCCGCGATGAACGGCATCTGGCAGGTCGCGACCCTGGCCGGTCCGGCGGCGGGCGGCCTCCTCACCGCCCGGTTCGGCCCCGCCCTTCCCATCGCCTTGCAGGCGTGCCTGTACGCCCTGACCGCCGCCATGATGGGGGGTTTGAGGGGGGTCCAAGCGCAGCCGGGGCATACTCTGTCGGCCTGGGCGGGCCTCGGCGCTGTCTTCCGTACCCCCGCCGTGCTGGCAGTAACCCTCTTCACGTTTGCCTACTCCTTCGTATACGCGCCGCTCGAGGTGGGGCTTCCAAGCTTCGTGGCCCACGACCTGCATGCGAAGGCCGGCAGCTACGGGGTGCTGTGGGCCATCTTTGCCGTCGGTGCGCTCCTGGGCTCGGCGATCTGGGGCGCACGGCGCTCGCTGCCGCGCCTCGGCCTCTGGCTCGCCGCCGACTTTCTGGCCTGGGGTCTCGTAATGGCGGGGTTCAGCCAGACACGGATCCTCGCGCCCGCCCTGCTTGTGATGGCCGTGGGTGGGTTTATCTACAGTCCTTACCAGCTGTGGACCAACACCTATCTCCAGCAGGCGGTGCCGGGAACCCTCCTCGGGCGGCTGTTCGGCGCCTTCACGGCCATCACCGGCCTCGGACTCCCGCTGGGCTCGCTGGCTGCCGGCGCCCTCTCCACCGCCGTCTCCCTCCGCGCCCTGATCGCGCTGGGGGGAGCAGCCTGCGTCGCCCTCGGGGGTCTCGCGCTGGCCGTTCCGACGCTGAGACGCCTGCCGGATCTGAACCTGGCCCGGGAAGGGAGCGGCGGAGGGGAGGAGACCTCTTAGTGCCGGCCGGCAGAGAGGGCCGGGCGCTCGGGCGAAAACAGCCGAAGCTCCGGAACGCTCTCTCCCAGCATCGCGTCTGCCAGCATCTTCCCGGCCACGGGCGTCATCACGACCCCGTGGCCGCTGAACCCGGCGGTCACGAAGAGCCCCTCTTCGAGCCTGCCGACAATGGGAAGGTGGTCGGGCGTAAAGCCCATGATGCAGCTCCAGCGCCACCGGATCTCGGGACGGCGGCCGGCGAGCGTGGTGACAAGCCTCGTGAGCGCCGCCTGGATGTCGTCGTTCAACACCATCTCGTCGGTCTTCTCCGCCGCCAGGGCCAGGTCCCGAAACCCACCCGCCACCAGACGGCCGTCCCGGCGCTGATGAAAGTAGTCGAATCCGCCGCGGGCGCTCATAGCATATTGGAGGACCGGCTCGACCGGCTCTGTCACGACCATCTGCCCGCGGGCTGGCTCGACCGGCATCTGCGGGAGGAGGCGCGAGCTGAACCCATTTACAGCCACCACGACGTCCTGCGCGCGGATGACCGACGGGCCCGCCCTGGCTGTAAGCGCTCCCGCCTCGCGGGCTACGGCGTCCACCGCGACTGGGGCGTAGATGCGGACGCCGGCCGCAAGCGCCCGTACGGCAAATGCCATCGTGAGCCGGCCGGAGTGCACGAAGCCCCCCTCGAGGATGATGCCGCCGATGTAAGCCCCGCGAAGAGGGTCCGGCACCTCGTCCGGTCCGGCCTCGCGGACGCGCTCGCCCGCGGCCCGGAGCAGACGGGCGTTTTCATGAAGCGCCGCGAGCTCCTCTTCATCCCGCGCGAGGGTCAACCGGCCCGGCAGTTCAAGCTCAAGCGGAAACGGGGCACCGGCCTCGACTTCCCGGATGATCCGAAAGCTGTCCCAGCTCATCCGGAGCAAGGTGCGTGCGGCCGCCTCACCGGAGCGCGCTACTCCGGCCGCCATGCCATCGACAAGTCCGGGGGCGACGATTCCGCCGTTTCGGGCTGAGGCGCCACCGCCCACCCCGGTCCGGTCAACCACGGTGACGTCCCGGCCCGCCTCCGACAGCCGCCGCGCCACCGACAGCCCCGATAGACCGGCGCCAATCACCAGTACATCTGTCTCGGCCGGTACCGGTCCTTCGCTGAGAGATACCGGCGGCGCCGTCTCACGCCACCACGACGACGGGTTCTCCACGATGAGCCTCCCCTTCGCCCGGATTAGCCGCCGGCCGCGAGGGCTTGCGAGAAGTCCTCGAGGATGTCCCCAATGCCCTCAAGGCCGACCGAGATCCGGACGACACTCGGATCGATGCCCACCTGGACCTTCTCCTCGGCCGTGAGCTCCCGGTGCGACGCAACCACCGGATGGGACAAAGTCGTGGTCACGTCGCCCAGACTGGGCACGAACTTCACCAATCTAAGCCGGCTCACCATGGCCTGGGCCGCCTCGTACCCTCCCTTTAAAGACATCGAGACGATGGCGCCTGACCCCCGCGAGAGGAGCCGGGCCGCATGGGCGGCGTCGGGATGGGAGGCGAGCCCCGGATAATACACCCGCATGACGGCGGGCAGGGTCTCAAGATGCTGCGCGAGGGCGAGCGCGTTCTGGCTTGAGCGCTCCATCCGCAGCGAAAGGGTCCGCGCTCCCCGATATGCAAGCCAGGTGGCGAAGGGGTCAGGTGTAAGCCCCCCGCTGTCGATGAGGGACGTGGCCTCCGCGATGCGGGCCCGGGGTCCAGCCAGCATGCCCAGCACCAGGTCGCTGTGGCCCCCAATGAACTTGGTCAGCGAGTGGGCCACCAGGTCTGCCCCCCATGCGGCGGGCCGGGCATGAAACGGGGTGGCAAACGTGTTGTCCACCAGCACGGGCACCCCGTGCGCGTGCGCGAGGGGAATAAGCTCGTCCAGCGGGCACACGCGGCCGAGCGGATTCGAGATGGTCTCCACCACCAGGACGGCCGTATCACCGCCGACGGCCCGCTCCACCTCCTCAAGGTTGTGGGTGTCGATCCACTCCATCCGGTAGCCGAGCCGCCCGAGAAATCGGCGGCTGATTCCGACGGTTCCGCCGTAAATTTCCCGCGCCACCAGAATTCGGCCGGGATGGGGCAGGAGGGTCAGGATGCCCGCCAACAGGGCTGCCGTGCCGGAGCCGGTGGGGACGGCCGCCTCCACCTCCTCCATCTCGGCCAGCCACTCGGCGAGCGCATCGTAGTTGGGATTGCCGCCGCGCGTGTAGGAATAGCCCTTGCGCGTGCCCCCGAGGAGAGCGTCCACTTCGTCGATGTCTTCGAAGGCATACACCGAGGTCTGATAAAGAGGCGGGGCGACCGAATTGGAAGGGGAAGGCGTGTGAACCGGCTTCACCGATCGCGTATAGATGTCCATGTGAGTTCCTCCTAAGCGGCGGGTCAGAAAGGGGCGGACTCCATCCCGGCACGCGGATACGACGGGTGTCGGCCGTTCGTGAGTCTCTACACGAGCCGTGCCGGCTGAACCGAACCATCCTCCGGGACCACAACCACGGCCGTCCCGTAGGCCAGGATCTCCGACATATTCTGTCCGAGCTCCGACGAGTCGAAAGCCGCACTCACGACGGCGTTGGCCCCGAGGCCCTGTGCGTGCTCGATGAGGCGGTCAAGGGCCCGCTGCCGACTGTCGTTAAGCATGTTGGTATATTCGGGAATCTCGCCGCCCGCCATGGCCCTCAGGCCGGCGGTGAACTGGTAGCCGATGCCGCGGCTGCGTACCACGGTCCCCCAGGTGAGACCCATCACCGTCTCGATCCGGTGGCCGGGCACATAGGGCGTGCTCACCACTGTCATGCTCAATCGGGATCCCTCCCCTGTCTTTCCGGTTGCTGCGTCCCGCTCCGAAAGTCTGCCGGCGGCGCGCGGGCGCCTGTCACGAACGCTCCCGCGGCGGAACATGAAGAACAGGGGAACGAGACCAAACGACGGGAGCCATTCGATGGGTCAAATCTTACCGGTTGTGGTGGAGAAAAGTGCGCACGGCGAACGCGCCTACGATATTTACTCGCGCCTTCTGGAGGAGCGCATCGTGTTTGTCTCGGGGTTCATCGAGGATGACATGGCCGGAGTTATCGTCGCCCAGCTTCTCTTTCTCGAGAGCGTGGATCCGGATCATCCGGTGCATCTGTACATCAACTCGCCGGGCGGGGTCACGACCGCGGGTCTCGCCATTTACGACACCATGCAGTACATTCAGCCACCCGTGGCCACGGTGTGCGTCGGGCTTGCCGCCAGCATGGCGTCGGTGCTCCTGTGCGCGGGCGCGCCGGGGCGGCGCTTCGCCCTGCCCCATTCGCGCATCATGCTGCACGAGCCGGCCGTTCCAGGTCAACTGGGGGGCAAGGTGACCGACCTCGACATCGTGCTTCGGGAACTGCGGCATACACGGGAAGTTCTGGCGGACCTGTACGGCCGGCACGCGGGCCGCTCCCCCGAGCAGATCCTGATCGAACTGGCCCGGGACCACTGGTACTCGGCCGAGGAAGCCCGGGCGTACGGCCTTATCGATGCGGTGACCGATTCCCGTGCGCCGGAAGGGGCGGGTGCGTCGGCCGCCGAAGTGACCCCCGGCGAGGAGGCGAGGTCATGACCGTTCCGACTCTGTTCCCGTCACCGTCAGAGCTCTTGCGGCAACGGGTGTGGGAGCGGTTTCGGGCCGGGGCCGCGCCTGTGGTGACCGCGGGGCCGGCCCCTGCTGGCGATTGGCTTTACCGCGTCCGGAACGGCGACGACACCGCACAGCAGGAGTACATCGACCGCTACTGGGCCGTAGTGGAACGTGAAGCGACACGTTACGCGCGGAGAGGCGGGCCGCACGAAGACCTGCGGGGAGAAGGCGCTCTCGCCCTGTGGGAGGCGGTGTTCCTCTTCAATCCCGCGAGGATTCGCATCCCCCTTGACCGCTATGTGGCCAATCACATCCACCAACGAGTCCGCCGAGCCTACGTACGCGCCATGGGGTACGGGGACCGCTCGCGCGTGATTCCCCTGTCCGACGTCGCGGTTAACGATGCGTCAACGGAAGACGAGGCAATCGGTGCCGCAGAACAGCTTTATGACGTCCTCAAGGCCGCCCGCGAGATGGCCGGGGCTGACCGTGCGGTCATCGAGGCGGCTCTCGACCGCGAATACCGCGGACTCGGGTCGGAACCGAGGGGCGCGCGCGAACGAAAGCACCTCCAGCGTGCCCGGCGACGACTCCAAGACCGTCTCCGACGCTGAGCGTCTGACAACTTTTCACATCGCGCTCCGGGCGCGGGACCGGAGTCGCCGGACGGAACTGCCCGGCTCCTCGGTGGTCTCGGCCGGGCGGCCGCCCCGCTTTTCGGGACCACTCGGGCCCGTGGTACCTTATTACATAAGCACGCGTCCGTTCCACGCAGATGGCGCGCGCCGCATGAAGGGGCGCCCTGTCTGACGCGGTTACGCTCAATCTTGATGCCGGTTGATGCAACCTGGTGCGAGGAGAAGCCGTGTGAGCCGGTGCCTTGCTGGAACCGGCGGGCCGGGCTTGGCGCAGTCCTCGACAGGGGGGAAGAAGATGCGATCCACCACACTGCCCGGAAGTTCCGGGGAACACACGCTGCAAGACCGCTACGGCACCGAATCTCGCGCCCTGGCCTTTTACGACGACCAGATGCTTGACCGTCTGAACGCTGCCATGGTGCGCTTTATTGGCCGCATGGAAATGATGTGGGTGGCCACGTCGGACCGTTCGGGCGCCTGCGACAGCACTTTTCGAGCAGGCCCGCCCGGGTTCGTGGCCGTTGCCGACCCGCACTCGCTCTACTGGCCCGAGTATCGGGGCAATGGAGTCCTGGCGAGTCAAGGCAACATCGTCGAAAACCCTCACGTGGGCCTCCTGTTCCTGGACTTCTTTGATAGCACGGTCGGTCTCCATATCAACGGCGCGGCACGCCTGGTCGACAATGCGGACCTGCCCCGCGGACTTCTTGCACATCCCGCGGTGGCCGCCGCTTTAGCCGCCCCCGGAGGGCGTCACCCCGAGCGTTTCATCGGGGTGACGGTCGAGGAAGCGTACATTCACTGTGCGAAGCATGTACCTCGCCTCGTAAAGCGTCCCAAAACCCGGGACTGGGGCACCGACAACGCCGTAGCCAAAGGCGGCGACTTCTTTCAAGCGGCGGCGGATGCGCGCCGGGACGGACCGTCAACGCGTCCTGCTGGAGGTGGCCGGCCGCGGGAGAAGTAAGCCGGCGAAGCCATGCGTGGGCTCAGACTGACCAGTCTTGCCGGCTCGCGCGGATGGTCGGAAGGCCGGGACGGACGCGAGGAGCGTCTGCCGCCCGAGCGCCGGCTCCGTGTCTCGGCCGCGACCGCACGTGTTACGATCGGCGACAGTGACGGACGAGCGAACACGGAATGGCGGCGGGCGCCGGGCGCCTTTTCTGTCATTCCCCAGAAAGGATCGAGGCAGTTGGATGCTCAGATGGTATCGTTTCCGGGCGGCGGACGGAACCTGGATGGCTACCTGGCCCTCCCGGACGCGGACGGACCGCACCCGGCCATTATCGTCATCCACGAAATTTGGGGACTGGACGAGCACATAAAGGACGTGGCGCGCCGTTTCGCCGAGCAGGGCTACGTGGCGCTGGCGCCTGATCTCTACACCGGCGAGTGGCGGGACGCCATGAGGCCGGAGAACATCACCGCCGGCATGATGTTCCTGCGGCAGGCGCCTGCCGACGTTCAGCGGGACCCCGCGAAGATGATGGAGGCCCTGTCGACGCGTTCCCCGGAAGAGCAGAAAGCACTTAAGACCCTCATGCAGATCATGTCCCCGGAACAGCGGGGGACGTTTGCGGCGGAGCTCGGGGGCGCCGTTCAGTATCTTCGCGAGCGTGGAGAAGTGAGCGCGGAGCAGGTCGCGAGTCTCGGTTTCTGCATGGGCGGCGGGCTTGCCATCCGTGTGGCGACGCTGGTGCCCGAGCTATGGAAGACGGTCATTTTCTATGGGGACAATCCGCCTCTGGAACAGGTGCCCGCTATCCAGGCGCGCGTCTTCGGGATCTATGGCGGCCAGGATCGGCGCATTACGGACAGTGTGCCCGACTTCCAACGGGCCATGGAGGCTGCCTCCAAGCCGTTCACATACAAGGTGTACGGGGGCGCCCAGCATGCCTTCTTTAATGACACCCGACCCATGTACAGCCCGGACGCCGCCGCGGACGCATGGCGGGAGGTGCTCTCCTTCCTGTCCGTGTAACGTTCTGCGGAACGCGGTCGCCATCGATGGCGCGGACGCCGCGCCCGTTCCTCTCACCAGACGGCGGGAAAGAGTGTGCGGGTGCCGACGCCCCACGAGCGTCGGCACCCGCTGCGTGCGTGCCGCCGAGGAGGAGCGGCGTCCGCCTGCCGGCTCCTTTCAGGCGGCGCCGTGGATCCGGCATGGTGGAAGGCCGGCGAGGCACAAAGCTGTGAAGCGCCATAGTCGGCGCGAGTTCCCATGGTATTCTTACGAGAATATGTCGGGGGAGGCCGCGCACGTGGACCTGCTGCAAGACCTCGAATGGCGGGGGCTCGTCTTTCAAACCACAGACCGCGAGGCGCTCGCGCACCGTCTCCGCCAGGGCCCGATAACCGCGTACATCGGGTTTGACCCCACCGCCGAGAGCCTTCACATGGGAAATCTGGTCGGCATCTTGATGCTGCGCCGCCTGCAGCTGGCCGGGCACCACCCCATTGCCGTGGTGGGCGGGGCTACCGGTCTCATCGGAGATCCGAGCTTCAAGAGTCAGGAGCGCCCGCTCAACACTGTGGAGACCGTTCACGCTTGGCGGGACCGGATCGAACTGCAGCTCCGCCGCTTTCTCGACTTTGACGCCGTCGAGAATCCCGCCCGGGTGGTCGACAATTACGATTGGACGGCGCCGATCGGGGTCATCGAGTTTCTCCGGGACGTGGGCAAGCATTTCAGCGTCAACGTCATGCTGAACCGGGAGGCCGTGGCGTCACGCCTTGAGACCGGCATCTCCTACACCGAGTTCAGCTACATGCTGCTGCAGGCGCGCGACTATCTGGAGCTCTTTCGCCTTCACGGCTGCGAGCTTCAGATGGGCGGCTCCGACCAGTGGGGCAATATCCTGGCCGGTGTGGAGTTGGTCCGCCGGAGCGATGGCGGCACCGCCCACGCGCTGACTTTCCCCCTTATCACCAAGTCCGATGGCACCAAGTACGGAAAGACCGAAGGCGGCGCCATCTGGCTTGATCCGGAGAAGATGTCGGTCTACCACTACTACCAGTTCTGGCTGACCGTCGAGGATGCCGATGTGGTCGCGCTGCTGAAAACCTTTACCTTTCTATCTCACGGGGAAATAGAGGATCTGGCGGCCACGACCCGCGAGCGCCCGGCCGAGCGTCGGGCGCAGCATGTCCTGGCGGAGCACGTCACGACGCTCACCCATGGCCGGGAGGCCATGGAGCGGGCGCGGCACCTCTCGGAGCTTCTCTTTCAGGGCAAAGTGGAAGAGCTGAGCCGTGACGAGGTGGAAGACGTCTTTCAGGATGTTCCCACCGCCGACCTGAGTCCCGACCAGGCCCTCGACATCCAGTCGGTCCTGGTCCTGACCGGTGCCTGCCCGTCTCGGCGGCAGGCCCGCGAGGACATCGCAGCCGGTGCCATTTACGTCAACGGTCACCGAATGAGCGGCGCCGAGCACGTGTTCTCACCCGGCGATTGTCTTTTCGGCCGCTACCTCATCATCCGCCGTGGGCGCCGCCGATACTTTCTCGCCCGCCTTGACCGTTAGAAGGACTCCTTGAGGCCCGTAAAGTACGCAAGGATACGAGGATCGGGCAGGCGTGGACCCGGGATGGGAGCTGTGACTACTCATATAGGACCGTTCGCCGTCAATCTCGGCCACGTTCCTCCGTGAGTGCGTGTCGGCGAGGCTGACCGGAGAGCCTTCCCCTGAGCGGCCAGCTCTTTTAAGGTGTCGGACCTCACCGGCGCACCTCCCGGCCTTCACGACAGATGGACAGGAAGAGGGGAGGGGAGAAAGAGATCGGATGCCCGCCGTGTTCTTCAGGCCCCGGCCAAGCGCACGAGGTTCGACAGAATGACCCGACTCCAATCGCCGGTGTCGACGTAGATAACCGGCTCCGAGAGTGTCATCGGTGCGTACGGCTCCCGAACCGTTTTCTCTATGTATCGCGCCGGATCGTCTATGCCCCTAGTGTGCCCCGCGTGGTGTGCGGGGTCGTTGAGGCGGGCCAGAAAGCGCCCCCGGAGGATGTCCAGGGCGGCGTGCAGGACCGTCTCGCACGCATCATAGCCGTGGCGAACAAGAACAGAGTGCAGGCGAGGCCGCGCCGCCGGCCGGAAATTGCCCTCGGCAATCACGGGAGCGCCGGTCAGCATCACGACCTCGAGGATGTAATGAAGAAGCTCCCAAGCTGCGGGACCGAGTGCGGCGTTGCTCGCCAGACTTTTGTCCAGCGCGGTGGCAAACAGCCGCTCTTTGATGGCGTCCTTCGTGATGAGCGGCCATCGCACCGTGGCTCTTAGATGCTCCGCCACGGTGGGCTTGCCGCTTGCCGGACGTCCGGTCACGAGGCACCGCGCGGCGGAGCGGGCCACGCTCTCGCGCCAATCCGGTTCCCGTCGGCCGGTCAGCGCGGGCGCCCAAGCGCCTGGCGCTGGCGAATGAGACGGGCGGCGGTCGTGAGCGCCGCCACCTGCCCGCCGGCATCGGCGATACCCTGACCGGCGATGTCGAAAGCGGTTCCGTGGTCGACCGACGTCCGGATGACCGGAAGGCCGAGCGTCACCGAGACGGTTCCGTAGAAGTCTAGCGTCTTGGCCGCCACATGGCCCTGGTCGTGATAGAGCGAGAGGACACCCGTGTAGCGGCCCTGCAGAGCCTGAAAAAACACCGCGTCAGCCGGGATGGGTCCGACCACCGGGTAGCCGTCTGTAATCGCTCGTGCGACGGCCGGTGCCAGCACCTCCCCCTCCTCGGAGCCGAGAAGCCCATTCTCACCACCGTGCGGATTCAACGCCGCCAGGGCCAGGGTGGGGTGAGCAAATCCGAGTTCCCTCAGAAACCCGACACAGCGGACAAGCCCCTGGTACACACTGTCGATCGTTAAAAGAGCCGGCACGTTCCGCAGCGGATGGTGTCGGGTCAGAAAGAAAATGTGGAGGCGGCCCGTGACAAACATGGTGAAGACGCCCTGGCTCGCGAAGAGTTCCGTCAACATCTCCGTGTGGCCCGGGTAGTGGTAGCCGCCCAGACGGAGGGCCTCCTTGTTGAGCGGCGCCGTGTTGATGCCGTCAATCTTTCCCGCACGGGCTGCGTCGATGGCGGACACGATGGCGCGGCCGGCCTCCCGTCCGCCTTCTTCGGTCACGGTCCCGAACGGCGGCGGGCTCGTGATGTCGGAGGTGGGGAAGATCTGAAGAACCCCCGCCTTGCCGGTGGCGGCCTCGGGACGGTCGAGCACTTCCATCACGCCTGGATACCCGGCCACTCCCATGGCCCGCTCCAAGACCACTGGGCTTCCGTAAAGAACGGGAACCGTCTCTGAGAAGACCTGGGGGTCCATGAGCGCCTTCACCACAATCTCCGGACCGATGCCCGCCGGATCACCAAGCGTTACGCCAATCCGGGGCCGCAATTTGTCGTCCATCGCTCTACTCCCCCCGTGGGCAGGATGGGGTCTCTAGGCCCCGTTCCACCAGGTCCAGCAGGATGTCGGGCGATCCCACCTTACCGCCTTTCGTGATGAGCTCCAACCCGTGCAGGACCCCGCCCTGAATGACGCCCGCGCCCACCAGCGGGGCCGGATTGTAAAGCGCCAGCACGCCCTCGGCCCCTGACTCCCGGAAAACGGCCTGCGCGGTATCGCCGCCGCTTATCACGAGGCGCTTGGGCCTGAACCCCTGCGCCTCCCATAGGTGCAGGTGCTCAAGCACGCGACGGGCCATGGCGGTGTCGGTAGCGGGTCCCGGAGTCTTTACAACTCCGCGGCTTTTAAGGACCCGCACGCGTCCGGTTATTGAAGGGTCCGGCGTATCCCACAGCGGTACCACGACGGCTTCTGACGCACGGAGCAGATGGCGGAGCTGGCGTTCATTCTCCGGGGATCCGCTGCCCCACACGACCACCAGGGGCCGTGGGGGGAGCCTCGGAACGTACCGCAGGAGCTCCCCGGAAGAGACAAGGACGATCGGCCGTGAAGCGGTCCTCCGTAGTCGGTTGACGGTGTCCGCGACCGTCTGGAGGTCGGGGCGGTGTCGCACGTCCATCACGTAGGGCCCGGGATTGTGGGCCTGAAAGATGTCGTCCCGTGTCCGCACGGCGCTCTCAACCACCGTGCCGCCGATCTGCCGGGCGACCGCATCGGCTCCCATCGCCTCGGCCACACGGCCCACCGGCGTCCCGTGCCGCCACTGCTGCCCTCCTCGGGTAGTCCGGCCCGCACCCGGATAGGCCGGAACGGCAATCACAATGGGAGCTATCGGCATACTCGCGACCAGGATGAGAAGCTCCTCGGCCACCGGTCCCCGAAGGGTCGAGTCAATCCGCTTGTCAAAGAGACGGGTACCGCTCTCCCAGACCGCCGCTGTCGCTTGCCGGATCCACTCGGGACGCACGCCCTCTGCCCGCGCGCGTGTATTGACGGCCAGGCGCGCGGGGACAGGATGCGAAAGTTCCTCCACCACCGGCACCCGTTCCCCGAAATGTTCCGCGAGGCTCGCGGCCGACGCGAGGGCGCCCGACAGGTCGTCCGCCAGGACAACAATGCGGGAGAGGGGCTCCTCCTGGTCAGCAGTCATAAGGCTATGATGGCACAAGTCCCGCCAGGACGGCCCGTCACGCTCCGGATCCCAAGAGTCGAAGCTCCAGCCTTCCAGTCAGCCCGGCCACATGCCAAGCGGTCTTGTGCGCGTTCTCATACACCTGGGACATGGTGATGTGCATCCCGGCCGCGGCCGCGCTGAGCTTGGCCGACATCCCGACCGGGTCGTTCTCATGCCCGCTGGCGCGGAGTGCTCCGAGAAGGAGAAGAGTCGTGGCCTCGGCCTGCGGCCGGGCTTTCGGCAGGGGAACCGGCAGGGCGTCTGGCGGGGGAAGTTCCGACCCCGGAGGCTCTGTCAGAGCCTCCCGTAGAAACGCTTCCCAGTGGCGAAGGTTCTGGTACCGCATCTGGGCCACCCGCAGGCGGAGGGCGGCCTCGGTCCATTTATAAGCGTCTCGGAGCGCCCGGGAGCCGAAAAACGTGCTGGGGGGATGGGCTGCCCAATCCTCCCCGAGGGCCGTCAGACGCCTCACGTCCATTAACGCCGGATCCGAAAGCCCGAGTGTCCTCATTTCCTCGACACCTACAAATATCCAGGGCACCCATTCCTCCGGGTAGTCCCCGAGCATAAACGCTGGCACCCACATTTCTGGCCGCGCCTCCATCACGGCCCGAGTCCACTGATGCTGCGGCCCGGCCATAGCCTCGTCCAGGAGGGCCGCCAGCGTGGGAAGGAGCACCACCTCCGGCCACCGTGCCGAAGCTCTTCGCGACTGCGCACCGTCGCGGGCGAGACCAAGCCGCCACCAGGCGTAGGCCGCCACCTCCCGGAGCCCGGTGGGGGCCTCTTCACTGTCGGCGACTTGAAAGAGGCCCGGAAGCGCCTCCTCCTCGTTCGCGTGTCCGATGACCCAGGCGATGGAGGAGCGGCGCGTTACCGAGCCTCGTGCGTCGGCAAGCTCTTCGCATAGACTCCGCACCATCTCCCTGCGCACGGGCTCTCACCTCCCGGTAGGCACGAAGAAGGCCCCTACCTTAACCGGTAGGAGCCATCAGCGTCGTGCGGCGCAGTTGTGGCCGGCTCCATGGCCGTCTTCTCGTCCAGTCTACTCCGGCTTGTCGATGGACGCGAAGCCGGCCGAAAAGCGAGTGCCGGACTTCCGCCTCGAGTCCCCTACGCGCCCTCGCCCGTCCGCGCCGTCGGCCAGTGCAGCACCGGCAGATGGGCCTCACGGATGCGCTCCTCAAACGCCGCCAACGCACCGGACGTGAGCTCGTGAAACCGAGCCGCCTCGGCATCCGTTGCCCGGGCGAGATCCCCGAACGTCTCCACGGCCTGCTGCGGGGTTTCGCCAGGAGCGCTTTCGATGACATGCGCCACATCGGCCAGCTTGGCATTCAGCCGCACCGGGAAGTTCAGGACATCCTGTGAACTCTTGGCCTGAGTCTGGATGAGCGCTTCTTCGATGCTTGTGAGCTCGACCCCGATGCGGTCTGCATCCTCCTTCAGGGCATCGTGTTCGGGACGCCCCTCGGCGCGCTCCACCCAGGCCTTAACCTGATCCCGGATCGTGCGGATGGCGATGATGGTGTCGTGCGCCAGGGAAAGTTTGTCGCGCACCGCCATGAGGAGCTGAAAGCGGTCCTGCACCACGTCCGCCCGCAGTCCGAGCCGCGGGTCGGAGAGCAAGACCAGCTTGCCTTCGGCCGACTGCTCTCCGGCCGAAAGCTTAAGCGAGTACGTGCCCGGAGGCGCCTCGGGCCCCTCGGTGCCGCCTCCCCACATCACGGCGCCAGGGAGATGCGTCGCACCCGGGTAGCGCATGTTCCAGACCACACTCTGGGTCCCGGCCCGCCGGCTGAGCCGGGGAAGCTTGGGCCCTTCGGCCTTCTTGTCGGGCTCGGCGCTCGTCAGCGTGACGATCGGCTGTCCCTCTGGATCGCTGATAACCAGGGTGAGCTCCGTCTTCTCGTCCAGCGCCTCTTTCAAGAAGTAGGTGATGACAGCTCCGGACGGCGGATTCTCACCGGCGTCCAGAAGCACGGTCCGCATGTCGTCTGTCTCCGGATCGTGCTCCCGCACCCACTGGGCCAGGTATGAGTCGGAGTGAAGGTACCCATGCGGCCCCTCACCCCCGAACCCGCGCCCGCCGCTCCGGACCTGCCGGGTGGGCCGGGAGGGGAGCAGGGCCATGTCCTGGTCTCTGAGCTCCGGGTGATCGTGGAGCGAACGGAGCCTCTCGATGTCGTCCAGGATCCAGAACGACCGTCCATGCGTCGCCACCACCACGTCCCCGTCCTTGAACACGAGGTCGTGGACCGGCACCACGGGAAGGTTCTGGCGGAAGGGCTCCCAGTGCGCGCCCTGATCGAAGGAAACATGCACGCCCTGTTCGGTTCCGCAGATGAGGAGTCCGGCCCGCTCGGGATCTTCCCGGATGACGCGGGTAAACTCGTGTTCCGGGATGCCGTCGTCGATGCGCTGCCAGCTCTTGCCGGAGTCACGGGTCATATACAGATACGGATGCAGATCGTCGAGCTTGTAGCGCGTCGCCGCCACATACGCCGTGGCCGCATCATGCGGCGACGGCTCGATGATGCTGATGAGCGCCCACGGTGGCAGGTCCGGCGGCGTGACATTGTTCCAGTGCGCGCCCCCGTCGTCGGAGACGTGAACAAGCCCGTCGTCAGACCCGGCCCACAGCAGGTTGGGGCGAACAGGCGACTCGGCCAGCGCAAAGACGGTGCCGTAATACTCGACGGCGGTGTTGTCCTTGGTGATCGGTCCACCCGAGGCTTCCAGCGTGCCCGGCTCGCTTCGCGTGAGGTCGGGACTGACGACCTCCCAGTGCTGCCCCTCGTCCCGCGAACGGAACACGACCTGAGCCGCGCAGTACAGGATGTTGGGATCATGCGGGGAGAGCAGGATGGGAAACGTCCACTGAAACCGGTACTTCAGGTCCTTGGCCGCCCAGCCTATGGTCAACTCCGGCCAGGGCGTAATGTCGGTGGCCAGATGGGTTTCATGGTCATAGCGTGTGATGAGCGAGTAGTTGCCCGCGTAAATGCGCTGAGGATTGTCGGGACGTACCTGCACATAGCCGCTTTCCCCGCCTCCGACCTGGTACCAGTCACGGTTGGTAATGCCGGAGCCCGCCGTGCGGCTCGGAACCGACAGGCTCGAATTGTCCTGCTGGCAGCCGTAGACCCGGTACGGAAACTGAGTGTCTGTGGTCACATGGTAGAACTGCGCCGTGGGCTGGTTCAGGATGGACGACCAGTGGCGGCCGCCGTCCAGAGAAACGGCCGCGCCGCCATCGTTGCCGGTGATCATCCGTCGCGGATTGGCCGGGTCGATCCACAGGTCGTGGTTGTCGCCGTGCGGGGTCGGGAGCCGGTCGAAGGTTTTGGCGCCGTCTTTCGACTTCCAGAACTGCACGTTCAGCACGTACACCGCGTCGCGATCGGTGGGATCGGCAAAGATGTGGGAATAGTACCACGCGCGCTGTCGAAGGTTTCTATCCTCATTGGTGCGGGTAAAGTGACGGCCCCCGTCGTCGGACCGGAAAATACCGCCCTCTTCAGCCTCCAGGGACAGATATAGGCGCTCGGAATCTGCCGGCGACACGGCGATGCCCATGCGGCCCTTGACTCCCTCGGGAAGTCCGGGCACGCCAGTAAGCTCCTCCCAGTGGGCGCCGCCATCGACCGACTTGAAGAGGCCGGATCCCGGGCCGCCGCTCGTGAGACTCCAGGGCGTCCGCGACGCCTCCCAGAGCGCGGCATACAGGATGCGGGGGTTCTCGGGGTCCATGGCGAGATCGATGGCGCCGGTCTTGTCGTCGCGAAACAGGATCCGCTCGAAATGGCGGCCGCCGTCTTCTGTCAGAAATACGCCCCGCTCGTCGTTGGAGCCGAAGGCGTGACCGAGCGCCGCCACGTAAACCATGTCGGGATTACCCGGATGCACGCGGACACGGGAGATGTGGCGGGTGTCGGAAAGCCCGAGGTGCCGCCAGGTGGCCCCCCCGTCTTCGGAACGGTAGAGACCGTCGCCGTGGGAGACGTCTCCACGGATGCAGGCCTCCCCCATCCCGGCATAGATGACATTGGGATCCGACGCGGACACCGACAGCGCCCCCACAGGGCCGGTCTTGAAATATCCGTCCGAAATGTTCCTCCAGGTCCCCCCCGCGTCATCACTCCGGAAGACACCACCGGCCGCCCCGCCAAAATAAAACGTGAGCGGTCTCGTCGGATGACCGGCCACCGCGACCACGCGCCCACCGCGATGGGGCCCGATAAGACGCCACCGAAAAGCCTCAAGCATTATCTGTTCCTCCCTGTGCCAAAACGCCTGTTAATCGCTTCTCGCTGGGCGGACACTCCTCCTGCTCCGGGTCTCCGGCCATAGGTGGAGGCCGTAAACCTTTTGACGCGCCCGCGCGAGATCGCTAAAATTACACACTGTGCGTGTCATAGGGCGATGGAGACCGCCCGGGCCCCGGCCCGAACCGCCGCAAGGCTGATGACTCCTACCGTACCCACGGGGCGGGGGAGCCATTTTTTATGGGCAGATCCGAGGGCAGGGAGGACATCCGATGCCGATAGTCGCACAGATGCTGCAGGTCCTGTTTGTTCTGGCCTTCTCCCCGCTTCTGAAAGGGTTCATGGACCGCCTGAAGGCACGGGGGATGCGGCGGGTGGGGCCGCCTCTCCTCCAGCCGTACCGCCATCTGGGCAAGTGGCTGCACAAGGAAACCGTGCGGACCGTGCACACCACCGGCTTCAGCGGGGTGGTCCCGGTCCTGTACTTCTGTGCCCCCATCATCGTCACCCTGCTCATCCCGGTGCTCACCACCTTTCCCCTTCCGCTGGCCTTCATGGCGGACATGCTGGGCGGCGGCATGATTCTGGCCGGCGGCGGACTTCTTCTTCTCTGGGCGGCCCTTGACAGCGGGAGTCCCTACACCGCCATCGGCGTGAGCCGGATGCGCCTCATCGGAACCCTCGGGGAGCCGCTGGTGCTGATGGCTCTGTTCACGGCCGCGGCTATTGGCCACTCGACGATTCCCTACGTCGTGAACCAGGCGATGGCCGCTCACAGTTTCTTTGCTCCCGCTCACGTACTGCTGCTGACGGCGTGGTTTCTCCTCATCCTGACGGAAGGAGGCCGCCTGCCGGTTGACAACCCTGATTCGGCTCACGAGTTCTCTCTCATCGATCCGAACCGGACGTTTGAATCGAGCGGCGTGGACCTCGCCCTGTATGAGTGGGGGGGCTTTATGAAGCTCACCGTGTTGAGCCTCATCCTGGTGAACGTGCTGGCCTCGCCCTACGGCCTGGCGGCCAGTTTGACCGTCCCCACTCTGGCCGGCGCCATCGCCGTGTCGGCGCTGAAGCTGTTGCTTGTGGGCACCCTGGTGGTTCTAGTCGAGTTATCGTTCGCCAAGCTTCGACTCATGCGCATATCCGAGTACCTCACATTTGCCGTCGCCCTGGCCGCCCTGGCGGCGGTGGCCGTGGGGTTGTAAGAACCGGCAGCGACGTGTGGATGCCAACAGATTGAGACGGCTCCAAAAAGGAGGCTGGTGCCGGTGATGCATGCGGCGTTCGGAAGCCCCATGCTCCTCGGGATTACAGGTGCGGGGCTTTCGTGGCTCATGGTCAATCTTCTCGGCGTGACCCGCACACCGCGGACCGGCATCGGCTGGTATCGCATGATAAGCGCCGTGGAGGCCGCCGTAGCCATATACGCCGGCCACCGATTTCACGAGACGGGTTTCATTGTGCTGGGGGCCGTGTGGGCGCTTGTGAAGATCGCATGGGTGCCCGCGGTGCTGCGGGCCGGACTTCCCGCCAGCGCCTATGGGGCCGAGGCGAGGGGCACCCCCAGATTGATTGGCGGTTCCCTCGCGCTTTCGGCTATCGTCACCTGGGCGCTTGGCCCCCCGGGAGTCCTTCTGGCCGCCCTCCTGACGCCCTTTTGGATTCTGACCCAGCGCCGGGAAATCTGGCTGCAGGTCCTCCTTCTGCTGGAAGCGGAGCTGGTCATCGGGTTTGCCGCCGTGGCCGCCGGGCATGCGGCCGGGTTAAGCGACTTTCTGGCGGTAGCGGAGCTCATGGGCCTTGCGGTTCTCCTGGCCTGGCTCCATCGGCGGGGCAGCGAGGACACCGTGCCGGTGCCGACAAGCCGCGATCTGCAGGAACTCCAGGGATGACGATATGGACCTGATGCACGCCCTCGCGGCATGGAGTTGGCTTTCGCCCCTGATGGTGGCCTTTCCGGTCCTCCTGGGGGCCCTCGCGGCCCTGGATGCCAGGCGGGCCCCGTACGCGGCGTCGGCGCTTCTGGCATTGGGCGGCGTGGTCGCGCTGCTTTCGGCCATCGCCGCGCATCACTGGGCTGACCAGTACGCGACGCTCGTGCTTGTCCTGGCATCGGTCGCCTTCGGCCTCTCGCCTGGATATCTCACGGGGACGGGCGGTCACGACCCCTGGCCGCACGGCAGGATCCGCGCTTACTACGCGCTGCTCGGCGCCTTCGTGGCCTCCCTCGTGGCCCTCGGACAGGCCTGGCCGCTGATTGACCTGTGGGTGGCGGTCGAGGCCACCACGCTGACGTCCGTGGCGCTTGTGGCCCTGCCGCCGGGCCGGGGACCCTTCGAGGCCGCTTGGAAGTACGTGGTCATGGCCGTATTCGGTGGTCTCGTAGCCCTCTTCGGCATCGTGCTCCTGGGGTCGCCGGCGCGAGACTTTGTCGAGTGGGGGGTGCTCGCCCTTATCATCGGCTTTGGGACCAAGGCCGGCCTCGTGCCCCTGCACACATGGCTTCCTGACGCGCACGCGGAAGCGCCGGCACCGGTGTCGGCGCTCCTGTCTGGTGCGGAACTGGCCGGAATCTTGGTCGTGCTTAGAGGGGGCGTTAACCAGGCCGCCGCTCAGCTGGACGTCTTGTGGCCGCATCGCGTCCTGGTCGGCCTGGGCCTCCTGTCCCTGGCGGTCGGTGTAGCCCTTATCGCCCGTCAGCGGAATCTGAAGCGGCTTCTTGCCTACTCAAGCATCGAACACGTGGGCGTCATTGCGGTTGGGCTGGGACTTGGCGGCCTCGCGGGCCTCGGCGCCCTGCTGCACGTCTTCACGCACGGCCTCGCAAAGGCGCAGGCCTTCTATCATGCCGGCCATGTGCAGGCCCGCTACGGGACCCTGGCCATCGACGAAATCGGGCAGCTCCACCGGTATCTGCCCTGGACCAGCGCAGGCCTGGCGGTGTCGACGCTGGCACTGGCCGGTGTGCCGCCGCTCGGCCTCTTCTGGAGTGAGTGGCTGGTGGTTCTGGGTGGCTTGAAGACGCCGGGCGAGGGCGCCGTCGCGATTGCCGTGGCGGTTCTCCTGGCGGCCGGCTTCCTGGCCCTCGCATTCCGGCTTCCGACCCTCTGGTACCAGCTCCGCGCGCCCGGACAGGCTGATGCGGGCCGCCAGCTTCCCGCGGTCGGCCTGCGGGGCGAGAGTGCAGCCGTGCGCCTTTCCACGATCACGCTGACTATCCTGACCGCGAGCGCCGGCCTGGTCGTGCCCTGGCTCTACCATTGGCACGCATGACCGGGTCAGGCGTGACGGCCGGAAAGACGCCAGCGCGGCGGGAACACGAGACAGAAAGGGAGCCTGTCATGCGCGATCCATCTTCGGTGGCGGCCGTCACCCCGAAAGATGCGCTTCGGACTCTAATCGCCGAGGCGCAGGCGGAGGGCCACGCCATCCTCGATATCTATCGGAGTGATCGGGGACCCACCGCCGCGATATGGCGGCCGGGCGAGTACACCGTGCACGAACGAGAGCTGGGACCGGGACCGTTTGTCCGCCCGAGCCAGTACGGCGTCCTCGGTTTCTTTGCCCTGGAAGTGGACGATGAGCGGGCCGGCTGGTGGATCGGCGAGTATCCCGTCGACCGGGTTTCGGGGCGCGGCATCCACGTGATGCCGCTCGGGCCGGTGCGTGCCGACGTGGCCGAGTCACTCCGATACGTGCTGACCGTGTTCGGCGACGACATCCACCATGTGCGGATCGTGCCCGGCTATAAGCGCCGACACATGGAAGAGGCCATCCTGCGGCAGGGCGTGCACGGGGGCGTCCGGGTCGCGGAGCGGGTGACCGGGACGTCTCCCGTGGCCCACGCCTGGGCATACGCCATGGCCGCCGAGGCGGCTCTCCACTTGGTGGTGCCCGCGCCCGCACTCCTGGAGCGCACATGTCTGGCCGAGTTGGAACGACTCATGAGCCATCTCGGCGACCTGGCGGCGCTTTCGGCGGCCACCGGCACCATCACGGCCGCCGCCGATCTGTACGCCTTGAAAGAAAAGGTGCTGCGGTTCAATCAGGCCCGGTTCGGTCACCGGTATCTAAGGGGCCGGATCGCGGTGGGGGGTGGCACCCCCCTCGCGTTGGCGCCACTCGGCCTGGCTTCCTTCGCAGACGACGCGGGCCGGGAGTTTGGGCTGGTGCGCGGGGCGCTTGACCACACCACCTCGTTCCTTGACCGGCTCCACGGCGCCGGGAGACTTCGGGGTGGGGCCGGGCTTGGCATCCGTGTCACGGGCGTGGTGGAAAAGAGCAGCGGGCAATCTTCGGATCTGCGCTGGAGCAGGGCGTACGGCGCGTACAGCGATCTCACGGCGCACCTCCGACCCGTGGTCGTGGAGTCGCCGGATGCGTTCGGGCGATACCGGGTGCGCGTTGAAGAGGTCCTGCAATCTCTCGAGATGCTAAAAAGCCTGGGCAGCCGGACCGAATTGCAGGCGGGGGCTCCAACCGGCGAAAGTCTGGGGACGGGATTCGGACTGGTCGAGGCTCCTCGAGGCCGGCTGTTCTACCGTGTGGCGGTTCGCGGCCAGGATGTGACGGGGGTGCGCATCGCGACCCCATCGTCTCTCAACTGGCCGGCCGTGCCGGTAGCGCTTGCCGCGCACAACATCTTGCAGGATTTCCCGATTATCGATGCCAGCTTCAGCCTGTCAGTGGCTGGCCTCGACCTGTAACAGGAAGGAGTGCCCCTCGTGCTGTATCCCCGGTGGCTCTATCACTTTGTGCGGCGGCCCGCCGTCGGCCCCTATCCCTTCCGGGCCGACCCCGAGGCTCTGGCCCGCCCCGGCCAGGTTCTTCGCACGACACGCCAGTTCGGCCGGTCACTCGCCGTCCGTCACGTGGACGGCGGGTCGTCCAACGGCTGCGAGTCGGAGCTTTCTCTGCTGGGGAGTCCGGTGTATGACTGGAGCCGCTTTGGATTCGGCTTTACCCCGTCGCCCCGACATGCCGACCTCCTCCTGGTCACCGGCATCATCACGGAAGCCATGGTGCCCCACATCCGGGAAACTTATGACGCCATGCCCGAGCCCAAGCTGGTCGTGGCCATCGGCGGATGTGCCGGCGGTGAGCAAGACTATTTCGCGGGGATGCCGGGTGTGATAGGGGATCTGGGCAAGGTGGTGCCGGTCGCGGCCCGGGTCTTCGGCTGTCCGCCCTCCCCCAACGACATTCTGGCGACCCTGCTGGCCGTGGTGGAGGCGCCGGCTGCGAGACAGGCGGAGCGTCTTACATGAGTCTCGTGGCATGGACCCTCATCGGAACCTTGGCGGCAAGCGCTCTCACAAGCGTTCTGGCGGCCACCGGACGCTTTTCGCGGACCGGCGTGGTCACGGCCCTGCTCGGGCTTGCGTACCCCGTGGGCCTGTCCATCGTCTCTCTGGCATCGGGGGCGTCGCGGCTTCAGCTCGTCCTCCCGGTGGGGGTGCTCCGCTACGCGTTGAGCCCGTGGTCGGCGGTCTGGCTGGCCCTGTGCCTCCTCATGATGGGACTTTCGGGACTGGCGCTCCTGTCCCGGAGCCCGGGGCGGGGGATGGTGGTCGGCCTCACCTGGCTCACCTCCGCGGTTACCCTCTTTCTCCTCGCCCGGAGTCCGCTCGCGCTCCTGGTGGGCTGGGGCCTTATCGCCGTCGGTGGATACGTGATGGTCGTGAGTCAGGCCTATCGCCGCCGCACCGTCGCGTCGGGCTGGACCATGCTGGTCATGAGCGAGACCGGCACCGTCGCGCTCCTCATAGGCGCGGTCATCCTCAATCTCGCCCCCCCGCAAGACGCCGGCTCTATGGCGGTGGCAGCCGCCCTCGGCATCATAGGGCTCGGGGCGAAAGCGGGGCTCTTCCCGTTTCAGGTGTGGCTGCCGCTGGCCGAGCCGGAGGCGCCTGGAGCCGCCGCCGGCATCCTTTCGGGTGTGCTTTCCACCGTCGTCCTGGTGGGCATGTGGGAGTGGATGGGCTGGGCACCCGCCCCCACGACCGTCGCCTGGGGCCTCGTGATTGTCGGACTGGGCGGTGCGGTACTGGGTGTCATCCATGCCATGATCGACGACGACTTCAAGCGAGTGCTGGCCTACTCCACCATCGAATGGGTGGGGCTCGCCATGGGCATTCTCGGCCTGTATATCGTCTTCTTGCACGAGCACGTCGTGGTGGCGGCCTCGCTGGCCGCGGCCGCCTACTTCGCCATCCTCCTGATGCACCTCGGTGCCAAGACGGCGGCCTTCACGGCGTCCGGATGGATGGAAAAGGCTCTCGGAACGCGTCGCTTCCTCGGTGTCGGGGGCCTCTTCCGCTCTTCCGGGAGCCTTGGGAAGTGGCTCGTCCTGGGCGTGGTGGCCCTCATGGCCATCCCGCCCACCGGCGGCTACTTCGCCGAATGGTCGGCGCTCGAGGGCCTGTTCAACGGGGCCGGGAGCTCCTTGCGGGTGGCGCTGATACCGGTCGCCATCGCCGTGGCCCTCATCGGGGGCGCGGGAGCCACGGCCATGCTCAGGTGGTTCGGCATGCTGTACCTGGGTCCCGAACGCCGGCCCCCGAAGCTGAGGCCCTCCCGCATGGAGACCGGGCTCGTGGCGGCTGGTGCGTGCCTTGCGTGGTTATCTGGCATCGGCATCGGGTGGTGGGTTCCCTGGATGGAGGCCAATGCGCCGAGAATCCTCGGGCAACGGCCGGCCCCCGTGATCGCGCCGGTGTTCACCGCCCCCGCCACGACGCGGCTCCTTAACAGTCTGGGCGGGCGCATCTTCGCGGGCCTGCCCTTTGCGCCAGGCCTTATCGCGTTTCCCGGCGGCGGCTTTACGGCCACCTCGCCCTGGTATCTCCTGTTCTTCGGCGGGGGCATCGTGGGGATCGTGTTTCTTCTGCGGGCGCTATGGTGGCGTCACACGGGCCGGGGGGTCTCCCGCCGCGTGGAGCCGTGGGTGGGCTCGATTAAAAGCGAACCGGCCCACTTATGGTCCGCAACCGGGCTTACGCTGCCGCTCCGGCTGGCGTTTGCCCCCGTAATCAGCCTTCGGCGCACGCGCCAGGACCACCCGACCCGCGGCCTCGTCGTGGAGACAGACGCCGTGGACCGCCTGATGGTGCATGTGCTGCACCCTTTCTACAACGCCATCGACCGTATCACCGCCCGTATCCAGAAGACGGAGTCGGGCCATCTCTCCCACTACGTGGGCTATGCGTTGGGCGCACTTCTGGCGGGACTCATCTGGCTCAAGATTGCGGGCCTGTAGGCGGCTGTCGCCGCGCCCGCGGACGCTTCACGAAGGACCTCGGCGGCGTCAGGCGCCATGGCGGTCGCCAGGCACCCACTGAACATCCCGCAAGGCCGCGTGAAGCGTGTCGACCTGGTCTCGCTCGAACACGGCCACACCCAGCTGCTGCACACTGGCGGTGGCCGCCGCAAGCGCCCAATCGAGCGCTCCCGGGGGGTTCTCGCCCGCATCGAGGGCCCATACCAGACCGGCCATGAACGAGTCACCGGAACCGGTGGCATTTACCACCGGCACCGAGGGCGCTGGCTTCGTTAAGGGCCGCCCGCCGCGAGGGATCCAGGCGGCGCCGCCCGCTCCCAACGTAATCACGAGGTGCTCCGGGCCCGGGCCTCCGGGACCGTTAGGCCCGCCAAGCAGGCGGGCTTCCTCCGCGTTCGGGGTGAGGGCATAGGGGGCCGCTTTCCAGGCCTCGTGGAGCGCGGGCCCGGACGTGTCCACCAGCACGCCCCGCACCATCGGGGTAAATCGGCGGACAATCTCCCCGACCAACGCCGGCGGCAGCCCGGGTGGGAGCGCGCCCGACACCACGAGCCAGTCGCCGTCCCGCACTTCGGCCATCAGCGCACGAAGGAGCGCCGCGGCCGCATGCGGGTCCACCACCGGCCCCCGCTCCCTGAGCTCGACCTGGCCCCCACGTCCATCCACCACCGTGATGCAGGTACGGTTCTCGCCAGACACATCCTCTGCGATGATGTCAATTCCGGCCGCGGTCAGGAGCTCGCGGATGCGGCGGCCGGTCGCGCCTGCGTAAAGGCCCGCAACCCGGACCCCGCCACCGAGGTGGCGCACGGCCCGGGCCACGTTGTGGCCCTTGCCGCCAGCCTGATAGTCGCTCCGCTCGGCGTACTGGATCTCCGCCAGGGGATTCAGCGACGGTACCTGCAGGGTGACGTCGAGCGCCGGATTCAACACGAGTGACCAGATCATGTCATGCCTCCCAGGCGAGAGTGAGAGCTCCCATCACGCCCGCCCGCTCCGCGAAGCGGGCGCGCGTAAGCTCGGGCGGAAACGGGAGCCGCCCGCCCCACTGTGCCTCCCAGGAGGGCCCGAACACCTGCAGGTGCCGCGCGATGCCGCCGCCCACGCAGAGAACCTCCACGTCGAGGAGGAGAAGCGCCTGCCCGACCCACCATCCTATCTCGGCCAGGCGTTCGTTGAGAAACCCGGCGATGTCCGCCCGCTCCACGCGCAGCGAAAACGCCTCCGACAGTGAGGCGACGTGAAATCGGCGGGAAAGCTCGCGGTCAAGGGCGCCGCCGCCGAGTCTCTCTTCGAGGGGCGCACGGCCGACCCCATACCCGGGCTCGTCGGGCCGCCAGGCATAGGCCATCTCGCCGAAGGCACCATGAGCCCCGTCGACGATCCGCCCGTCGAGCGCGAGACTTAGGGCAACGCCCGTTCCGAGATTGAGATACGCGGACGGGCCGCTGCCCCGAAGCGCACCCCAGCGGATTTCGGCCCGGTGCGCCGCCTTTACGTCATTCTCCACCCGCACCGGCACGCCGGGAAAGTGCGCGCGGAGAGCCGCGGGCAGGTGAAGCCGGCTCCAGCCGGCGACGTTCGGCGCCAGATCCACCCCCTCCTCCCGGGTGATGCCCATGGTCGCCACGCCCACAGCTGCCGCCTCCCGTCCTCGCAGCAGCGCATGCCCCCGTAACAAAGCGGCATCGACCAGGGCATCCGCCGTCGCGTAGGCCGCGGTCTTGATGGCGGCCTCGTCCACAACCGCCCCGTCCGAGCTTCCGAGCACGATGGCACACTTGGTGCCGCCAAAATCAAAGCCGAGCGCCACGGGCGCCGTTCTCGTCACTGGCCGAGAAGGGCCCGGGCCAGGCCAAGCAGCACCGTCCGGTTTGGCGTCGAGAGCTCCGCCCAGTAACGCTCCAGGCGTTCGAGCCTCTCGGGCTCCGGCCGCAGATCCCGCGTCTTGCCGGGCACCCGATGCCCACGGCGGGTAAAGAATTCCCACAGGTCACCCGCAAGCGCCACCCACTCATCCGTGTCCGGCGCCGGCAGATCCGAAAAGTGGCCGAGCGCGTGGTCAAGCGCCTGCAGGCCGGACTCATCCGCAAACCATGCAAGCTCAAACCACGCCGTACGGTGGGACGGCCGGTGCCAGTGCGGCCAGGAGGCTTGCCCGAATCGTGGCCAGTAGCGCCGCCCATCGTCCATGTACGCATCAAGAAGCTCCCGCGCCCGCGGCCCGATAGCTGACGCGGCGTCGGCGGCCGAGGCGAAAGTGGCCTCGGCCCGCGACGCCTGCAGCCAGAGGCGGGCCGGGTCGGCGTCCCGGGCGGCCACGCCGGAGTACAACTCGGGCCCGGGCCAGGCCAGAAACGCCGCCGCCATCAGTACCTGCCAGCGGGCGGGATTAGGTTCTTCTTCATCGCCCAGCGGACCCGAAAGGCGCCAGAGATCTTCCGGCGTCGGCTCGCGGCGCCCGTGTTCATAGCCGGCCAGCATCGTGCCCCGCACCGCCGCGCGGTCGGTCAGCATCGTGCGGTCGAGCCCAAACAGGTAGCGATAGCCGACCAGCACCGCTGGCAGTGCCTCGGGCACCGTTGTCCAGCCAAATTCTTGCGCCCAGCGCTCGCGGTCCGTCCTCTTCATGGCCAGAGTCTAGCGGATCTGGCTCGCCAGGAAACCCCTTGCGGACTTTGCCCATCAATGCGGTATGATGTATCTCGTTAACTTGGTTAATGAGGCGCGGCGGGAGGGACAGATGGCGGAGAACCTTCGGTGGCTCTACATCGGGCGGGGGCTCAGAAGCTTCTCCGTCGCGTTTCTGACCGTCATCTTCCCTTTATACCTGGCGGTGTCGGGATATTCGGCCGCCCGTATCGGAATCATGCTGGCACTGTCGGGCGGCGTAAGCGTGATCCTGGTGTTGGCCGTCGGCATCCTCGGTGACCGCTTTGGCCGCCGCATCATGATCATGATGCTGGCACTCTTCGGGCTCGTGGGCGGTCTTGCCATGGGGCTTACAAGCCAGTTCTGGTTCGCCGTCCTGGCAAGCGGCCTCGGCGGAGTCGGCAAGGGCGGCGGCGCCGGCAGCGGCGGCTCGTGGGGAGCCGTATTTCCGGCCGAACAGCCGCTCGTGGCGGCATCGGTCACGAACGATAATCGCACGCGCGCGTTCGGCACGCTCTCATTTGTGGGCGTGATGGCGGGCGCGGCAGGCTCGATGGTGGCCATCGTCCCTCGGGTGCTGGAGGGGAACGGCTTCACGCTCGTCGCCGGCTATCACCTCCTCTTCCTGGGCAGCATGGGGCTGTCCGCGCTGATGTTCCTCTCCGCCATCCCGCTCCGCGAACAGCGCCGGGCGCCCGTCACGGCCGCTCCCACGACGGAGGCGGCCCCGCCCATCAGCTTTCGCCAGCTGGTGGGCCGCCTTGGAGTGACCAATGCTTTGAACGGATTGGGCTTCGGATTCTTGGGGCCGCTTCTGACCTACTGGTTCTACCGCCGATTCGGCGTCGGCGCGGCGGAATTGGGGATTCTCTACACCGTCATCAACCTCGCCTCCGCCTTCCCCTACCTGTGGTCGGCCAATCTGGCGGCCCGGCTGGGCGTGGTCCGCACTGTGACCGTCACGCGCGGCCTCGGGCTTCTGGCGCTTCTGGGCATGGCGCTCGCGCCGACCTACTGGCTCGCGGGCGGACTTTACATGCTCCGCATGATCTTCAATTCTCTCGGGATGCCGGCCCGCCAGTCATTCACCATGGGGGTGAGCGACGATCGCTACCGGAGCCGGCTGTCTGCGTACAGCCAGGTGCCGTCCGGCATCACGTCGATGGTGAGCCCGGCGGTGGGCGGCGCCCTCATGGACACGATTCTCGACATTCCTATCTTCGGGGCAACGCTCTTCATGAGCCTCAACCTGGTCCTGTACTACTGGTTCTTCCGCGACATCCGACCACCAGAGGAACGCCAGGAGCGGGTGGTGGAGCAGGCCCGCTCACCGAGCGCGTGAGGCCGCGCCCGAGTCCAGCAGAAGAAGTCAGAAGAAGCAAGAAGGAGACAAGCGCCATCATGCCCACCCGTGACCGACTGCGGCCGGAGGATCTCTCCCGCCTCGTGACAGGCAGCGCCCCGGCGATTCATCCTGGCGGCGACTCCCTTTTGTATGTGGAACAGTCCTATGCCGGCGGGGAGCCGAAAAGCTCCCTGGTCGAGGTGGACCGCGCCGGCCGCGCTCAGACCCTCGTCGAGGATCCGGTTCGCGAGCCGGCCTGGTCGCCCGACGGCCGCGCCATTGCCTTCATCGGGAAGAGCGACGGTCAGGACGCCCTCGCCCTCTATGACCGGGATACCGGATCCTGCCGTCAGGTGGCCGTGCTGGGCGGATCCGCCCGGCGCCCGGTGTGGTCTCCCGATGGACGTCAGATTGCCATCGAGATGCTGGACGCCGACACCACGACCGTTCGTGACCCCCGCGTCGTGCGACGGCTTCGCTACGATCTGAACGCCACGGGATACCTCGGTGAGCGCGAATATCACGTGTACCGGGTCGCGGTCGATACCGGTGCCGTCGAGCCGGTCGGCCCCCGCGGCTGGCACCACCTTTATCCGGCCTGGTCGCCGGACGGGAAGAAGCTGGCGCTCGTGTCGACACGCCATCCCGACTGGGACCTCACATGGGTGTTCGACGTCTTCGTCGTGGATCTCGGCACTGGACGGTTCACGCCTATCTCCCGTTCGGACGGCGTGGCGCTGATGCCGGCCTGGTCGACCGACGGCGCCGACGTCGCCTTCTTTCACAACCATTCAGCCACCACCAGCTCCACCCGCGACTATCATCTCCTCCTCGCCCCCGCCGATGGGAGCCGCGAGCCCACCTGCCTCACACACCGATTCGACCGGAGCGCGAGCCAGGGAATGGTGCCGGGCGGCCGTGGACAACCTCCGGCTCCGCTTCCAGACGGACGCTTTGCCTTCGTTGCCGGGGTGGCCGGACGCCAGATGCTGGTGGCGGCCGCGCGGGACGGCTCAACAGAGGTTCTGGTGCAGGATGTGAGTTCCGTCTCCGTGGCCCCTGGCGGTGAGGCGGCCGTCGAGAGTCTTCTGGCCGACCGGCCGCCGGAAATCGGCTTCGCGGACCTCGCATCCGGCCGCGTCGACACGGTGACGGCGCTAAACCCCTGGCTTCAGGAGCGGCACACGGCTATTCCGGAGCGGGTCACCCTCGACTCCGACGACGGCCCGGTGGACGCGCTCGTATTTCAACCCTCGGGCGAAGGACCCTATCCGGCCCTCATTCACATGCACGGGGGGCCCCACGGAGCGGTCGGCCCGTATTTCTCGTTCACGACCGCCCTGATGGTGGACGCCGGCTATCTGGTGGCCGCGCCCAATTTCCGGGGAAGCGGGGGCTACGGGCAGGCCTTTTCGGACCTGATCCACGCCAACTGGGGCCCGAAAGAGGGCGAGGACGGCATCAGCCTGGTGCGCCGGCTGATTGAATCCGGCCGGGCTCTTTCCGGACACATCGGCGTATTCGGCGGAAGTTATGGCGGCTTCATGACGAACTGGATGGTCACGCACTATCCGAAAGATTTCCAGGCGGCCGTCACCATGTCGACCATCGCACACCTGGCGACTCTGGCGCTCGCGGACGACAGTTGGGAGTCGCTCATGACCGACATGGAGGGCGCGCCCTATGAGATTCCCGACTATTACCGCGAGCACTCTCCCCTGAATCTCGTGGAACGGGTTGAGGCACCGCTCCTCATCCTGCACGGGGAGGAGGACCGCACCTGCGCCATCGTGGAGGCGGAGATGCTGTTTACGGCCCTGCGTCTGCAGAAAAAACCGGTCGAGTGGGTGCGGTACCGCGAGGAGTCGCACGGCTTCTTTTCGGGGGGACGGCTTTCTACCCGGATCGATGCGCACGCGCGCCTTCTCCGCTGGTTTGACCAGCACATCGCGTCCAACCCGTCGGGGCAATAGGTCGACGGCCCTGGGACAGGCTCCGATGGCCGTTCTCGTTCGAACCATACCGGGGGGATGAGAGGGGACGGACGCTCGTTCGCGGGAACCCGAATCCCGCCGCTTCGTCGCGGAGGGTCTCCACAGCCGAACCCGTGCCCGCTTAGCCCGATCCTTTCAAGGGCGTATGGCTTACCGAGGGAGCTGGGTCAGCCTCTTCGTCTCTCCGACGCCTTCCAGGTCCGTATGCGATCGGAGTGACGACAAGTCTGCCATGGGGCCCCGCTGCCTTTTACGACCTGATAAAACGCCACCAGTTGAAAGCCGTAAACGGGATCCCTTCGCCGCTGTACCCAGCTCCGCTGTCCCAGACGAAGGTGCCGCGCGGCGTGCGCATGCGAATCATCTCGTCGTACAGGTATGCGATGGGCAACGCGGCCGGCGTCGATCCTTCTACCAGCGCCGCGCCACGAAGAGACGCGCACGCGCTCGCCGTCAAGCGTCCCGCGACCTCCCGCAGATGGCCGAACGACCCGGTCGTCGCTGCCGTCAGGTTGGGGACCATAGCACAGCGCGGCCGAACCCAAGGCCCCGACCCGGGATTCGGAGACGAGACGCCAACCACGTCCCCGGTGACCTTCAACATCAAGACATCGGCCCATGTGGCCGCACCTGACGCACCCGGATGGAGCGTGGTGGAGCCTACGAAAACCGGACCGCCTTTCCCGAGTCCTGGACCCGACATCACGTCTGAGGCATGAACAGCCCAGAGGTGATGGAACACCCGCCGCGCGCGCCCGCCCGGCCAGGTGACCGTGAGGCTCGCAATCTGCCCGGTGCGCGGGAAGGGCTGGACTTGGTAGAAATCCACCGTCACCATCACGGCCCGGGGGGCCCAGAGGGCGACCGGCGCCGGCCGTTCGTAGTAGTCCTTGATCGGCTGGGCGCCGCGCATGGTGAGCGTCATGGTGATCGGGGGAGCGCTGGTCGCCCAGGGTGTGGGCCGGACCCATATCAGGTTCACCTGGGGGGGCAGTCCCGAAACAATCCCGCGCGTCATGGGGATGTAGTATCCGCTCGGAGCGCGCGCGGGAAGCCACCATCCGAGAAGCGTGACGGCCAGTGCCGCCGCGACCGCCCCGCCTCCCCACATCATCCCCCGCCTCATCACCACTCCCCTTTTCTATCGTTCACGGGTACTGACCCGACGGACTGGTCGTCCAGAATGCGGCCATGACCTTCCCGGTACTGCTCACCGGATAGATGAGGCGAAGCACGCGGGGGAAGACCCACCGGCGGCGCCACGAGGCCGTCACCACGACCGCCCAGGCGGGAAGACGTCCGCTGGGCGTGCGTACGCCGAACTGGGGATAAGTGAGATTCATGTACTCGGCCTGACTCACGACGCTCGTGGTGCACATGGCCCGAACGCCATATCCCCCCGGTCGCACCCGCACCAGGCACGGGCGAGTGCCCGGAGTCCGGGAGAAGTTCCGGACATACATTTCGAGCGAACGGGCCTCGGGCTGAGACCAGAAACCCGGCGGGATCGTCCGGGATATGCCGGCCGGCGGGGCCATGGCGGCGCCCTCCCATGCGGTGACGGCCGTCCCGGCGGCCAGGAGGACGGCCATCGCCACCGTGGCGATCAGCACGAGGCGATGGGAGCCACTACGCGCCTTTCGCTGGAGAGAGAGGTCGCCGCCCCGGATACGGTCGAAGAGGGCCGCCGGTTCGCCGGGAAATCGCTCGTCGAGGGTGCGGCCCAGATCCCCGAGTCCGCGCTCGAAACTCATCTCACTCCGCTCCACGTGTCGCCTCCTCTCCGCCCAGGTACTCCCGCTTCAACCGGGCCCGCGCCCGAAACAGGAGACTCTTTACGGCCCCGACCGACGTGCCGACCACCCGTGCCACCTCGACGACCGGCAGGTCCAGCGCGTGGTGCAGAACCACCACCTCGCGCTCGCGCCATGGAAGTCGGCCGACCAGGTCCGCCACCTCCGTCTGCGCCTCGAAACCTGGTGTCGCCCCGGTGAAGACAACCGCCACAGGAATCTCCCGGTGGCGGCGCCCGCGATCCCGCACGACGTTTCGCGCGACCGCCAGCAGGAGCCGGAGCTCATAACGGGGTTGGGCACCGTTCACGTAGAAGAGGTAACGGGTCCACGTCTCCTGGACGGCATCGGCCGCCTCCTCGCGGTCCTGCAGCATACCGAAGACATAGCGGCGCACCCGGGCCTCTGCGCCCTCGTAAAACTCCTCGAACACGTGGTCGCGCTCCATGTGTCCTCCCGGCGGCTGTTCACTGTTCTAGATGAAACGGCGCCCGCTCCGGTTACGCCCGTTCCAAAAATATTTGCGAACCCGTCGCCGATCCGCGCTGTATATCAGCCGGGACCTCATGGTCCGCGATTCCGGGCCACGATGGCGCGGCAAGGATCTCGGCTCCGCGACGGCAAGGTGTTCCTGGATCGCATTGGCGCGGGAAGGGAAGGGTCCTGAAGGGAACGAAAGGACAGAGAGCCGAGAAACCGAGGAGGTCTGAAAGCCATGTCTGGAGACCGCGAAACGGCTTCCACCCCCGAAGACATCACGCGCCTCTTCGTGGAACGGGTGAACGCGGGCGATGCCGAAGGCGCCGCCGAACTCTACGCCCCGGACGCCGTTATGGCCTATCCCCCGGGGCGGCTCACAGTAGGGCGGAATGCCATCCGGGGCGTATTGGAGAGCATGGTGGCTGCCGGCGCCCATCTCGAAGTGGAGACCCCTCTTCCGACGATCCGATGCGGCGATGTGGCCCTGACGTCGACGCCGTCTAAGGACGGCCGGGGGAACCGGGTGCAGGTGGTACGCCAGCAAGGCAATGGCTCCTGGGTCCGCATCATTGATCGCCCGGAAGCGAACTAGGCGGCTTCGGAGGAGGGGTTGCGAGGCGTGAGGCCCGCCTTCACGATCCATGCCCCGGGGCGATGGCGTCGGGAGTCTATTCGCAGCCGAGCGCTCATAGAGGAGCCCAAATCGTTCAGCATCCCCGCCCGAACGGCAAGGGCCGGACCGAGACGCGGATTCGGGAGGCGAGACTGCCCGACGTTGGCGCCCCGGCCGAAGCCGCTCCCCGGTCGTCGCCCGCCTCGATCGAGAGGCGGATGCCATCCGAAGAGCCCTCCTTGCCGCGTTCAGGTGGAATCTCGGCAAGCCCGTGAACCGTCGCCCGGAGGGCGTTGTGCGCACTGCCGGCCGATTTCTCCGGCCGCCTCTTGAAAGAAGTGGTCTAGCCGGGCGGCGGGTAGCCGTGCGACTCCAAGAACTGCAGCGCCTCTTCCCGCCCTTCGGGGTTCAGCGTGATGAGCGACGCCATCTGGTTCGGCACCAGCATGCCCTGGTTCCGGAATCCCAGGATGAGGTGGCTCACGTGGGCGTGCACCATCGGCATTTCCTCGTCCCGAAGGTTGTGCGCATCCTTGATGGAGGCATGGAGATCGTTCACGTGGACGTCGTGATGCGTAAGCAGGTGAGTAAGCGCGTGGGCGGTGACCTTTTCGAGATCCACTGTGCGCTGCCTTCTCTCGGAATTATTCAGACGATGCTCACGAACATCGTAGCAGGCAGACACGAAGGTGAGAACATCACGGCACCAAATCCCCATCGGAACGCGGTGCCGCGGCCCTCTATGTCACCCAGCCCACTACCCTCTCGAAAAGAGGCAGTTCCTCCAACACGGCGGGGTTCTCGCGTCCGTGCTCGTTCAGCGCCGCAAGTCGGAACAGGAGGGCCCGGGCCAGGTAGCCGCGAGGATTTGGGCCCCGGAGACAGGAGGCAAGGGCCTCCTCTTCCCCGTGCCACAGCCAGGCGTCCACCACGATGATCGCCTGTGCGAAAATCTCCGGACGGTAGTACGGTGACACGTCGATCACCGCCGGCGGGAGGCCATCGGCGAAGAGCAGGTTTCCCGACAGATCGCCATGAATGAGCGTCGGCGGGTCCGTAGTCGGCACGCCCCAGGGCGCAAGGGTCTCGGCCAGCGGACGGATTGCCTCGGATGAGGGCGCGATGGCCGCTTCACCGAAGCTCACCCGGTCGGCAAACGCCCATCGGTGCTGGCGCCGCGCCAGCAGCGGGTGGGGGGCGACATTCTTTAAGGCGGCGTGAAAGGCCCGGGCGGTCTTCAGCACCTCCTCCCAGCGGCCGTGCGGGGACGCGGTCCCCGCCACCCATTCGAACGCCTGGAACCCTTCCTCCACGAAATGCCCGTCGCGGCTTCGGACGGGGCGCGCGAGCCGAAACTCAGGACTCTCCGGCATCGCGCTCAACACGGTGCCAAGCCACTCGCATTCCTCCGCATCCAGAACGGGCTTCAGGACGAGCGCCCCTGCAGCCACGCTCTGACCCTGACCGCCGCTCAAGGGGACCGGAACTCCGGCCGTACCGAACCGATCCAGGACCGATTGGGGAGGAAAGGCCGTCACCGGATCGCTCGCGGCGCCGGGATCCAGGCCGTCTGCGCCAGCAGCAGGTCCTCAACCAGGGCATCAATCTCGGCGAGCCGAAGACGCGTCTGCAGCATCGGGTCCAGATAGGCGGCCTGGTGCAGGAGATCACGGTCGTGCTCCAGGACCGCTCGTGTGACCAGGAGTTGAACGCCGATGGACTGCTGGTTCAGGGCCCGCGGGCCCTCGGGCAGGGCTCCTACCAGTGTGGGCCTGATAGCGTGGCGGTCCACGACCGCCGGCACCTCCACCAGCGCCTCGCCGGGAAGATTGGAGATGACACCGGCGTTCGGCACGTTCGCGTAAAACACCAGCGGCTCCCCGGACAGGGCTGCCCGGATGATGCGGGGAGCGTATTCCGGGCTCGGCTCCACCATCAGGGACCCCGGTTCCTCGACGCGGCGCGAGAGGGCTTCGAACTTGGCCAGTGCGGCATGACTCCGCCGAAGATACTCGCCGACCGGAATCTGAAGCCGCTCGATCTCGTCATCCCAGGGGAGAAAATAAGGGACGTACTCCGCGTTGTGCTCGGATGACTCGGTGACGAAGCGGCCGAAGCGCCGCAGGAGCTCGAAACGCACCGGATCGCGCGCGAAGACAGCCGGATCCCGCGCCTTTTCGTGGAGGCGCGGGTAGAGGTCACGCCCCTGGTGCTCGAGCCGCAGGAGCCAGGCCTGGTGGTTGATGCCGGCCGAAAGCCAGTCCAGTTCCGCAAACGGCACGTCCAGATAGCCGGCGAGCGCCCGGGCGGTGTACTCCGCGCTATGGCAGAGTCCCACCGTCACCAGGTCCGGGTGCACCCAGGTCACCGCCCGCATCACCGTCGCCATCGGATTGGTGTAGTTCAAGAACCAGGCCGCCGGCGCCTCCTCCCGCAGGACGGCCACAATGTCCAGCACTGCCGGAATGGTCCGGAGCGACCGCGAGATGCCGCCGATGCCCAGTGTGTCGCCAATGGTCTGGCGGATGCCGTAGCGGTTCGGAATGTCAAAGTCGGTGGTGGTGGCCGCAAGCCCGCCTACCTGGATCTCGTTCAAGGCGAAGTCGACCCCGCGGAGGGCGGTTGAAAGCTTTTGATGTGCCTCCACCCCGCCGCCCGCTCCCGCCTCTTCCTGGATCCGGCCCACAAGCCGCCGCGCCAGCTCGAGGCGCTCCGGATCCCGATCCATGAGACGGAAGTGCACGTCGCGGGTGACGGGGTCCCGCATCAGGTCACTTACCACCTGCTGCGTAAACTGCATGCTCCCGGCACCCACGATGGCTACGACCGCGTCCCCCCGCCGTCCTCCCATTGCAAGGCTCCCTCCTCGACACGACTCGCCGGTCCCCCACCCATCACGGCCGGATCATCACGGGCTCCCCACCGCCGACGGCTTAGGTCATCCGCTCCACCGCTGCCCGCAGGCGGGGAAGGATTCGAAGAGCCGTCTCATAGTAGAGGGCCCGAAGCGATGCGTCATCCGCGTCCACGCCGTAGATCCGCCAGCGCCCCTGGGCGCCGGGATGGGCGTCCGGATCCGTGGTGTAGGGAAAGTACTCATCGGCCGTTTCCAGCATCCGGTAGACCACGCGATAGGCACGGGCCCGGGCGGGCCAGTCGTCAAGACCAAATACGACCCGGCCCCCGGCCCGCTCAAGAAACTCCCGGGTCGCCCGCGGCTGTCGTCCCAGCTCGGCCGTGCGGGCCGAGATGTCGACAACCAGGTTCGGCCGGCGCAGGAGAAGGCCCTGCGCGCGGTCCAGATCTTCGGCCAAAGACGCGACATGCGCGCCGATGAACAGGGTGTCGGCATGGCGCTCCAAGACACGTTCGAACTGCGCCATCACCTCATCGAAGGTCGGAAAGCCGGGTCCGTAAAAGTGCCAGTCGGGATGCCGGCTGAGCTCTTCATATCGCTCGTTGGCCGCATCCAGCGGTTCGAAGAACGCCATGGGGTCGGCTACGTGAATGAGAATGGGTACGTGAAGCTCCCCGGCGGCGGCAAAGAGAGGGGAAAGCCGCTCGTCGTCGAGCGCCAGAAGCCGGCCGCGATTGTCTTTCAGGGTGAGCCCCAGCTCCTTCCACACTTTCAGTCCCTCGGCACCCGCCGCAACCGATGCTCTAAGCTCGCGCGCCATCCGCTCGCCGAAGTCGTCGTACGGAAGATGGCGTTCCCAGTCACAGCTCGCAAACACGGCGAAGCGGTCCGGAAATGGTTTTCTAAACCGGGTAAGGTGCGTCTCCAGGCGCTCGCCATTGCCTCCGTCCAGATCCACCATCGCCGCCACGCGAGCGGCGTCCATCTCGCCCACGAGGCCCGAGACGTCGGTCACCTGCCAGGGTCCCCCCCACTGGCTGTGGTTGTGCATGTCGATGACTGGGTAGCGGGGATGGTCCACCAGGTGTTCAGAAACCCGCAGCATGGAGCGCGGCCGGAAAGCGTGAAGGGAAAGCTCGGGATCGGCGGACATTGAGGGCTCCTTCTTTTCGGTATCCGGTCGTCTAAAGCAACGCGTCCAGAAAGATCTTGCCGGGGTTTACGAGGCCGCGGGGATCGAATGCCTCTTTGAGAGCCCGCTGCATGCGCATTTCCGCCGGCGTGTACTGCCGGGCCAGATCTTCCCGTTTTTCTATCCCGATCCCGTGCTCGCCGCTCACGCTGCCGCCAAGGCTAAGACAGGCCGACAGGATCTCGTGCCCCGCCTCCACCACCCGCCGGACGGTATCGGGCGCCTCATTGTCGTACAGGAGGAGCGGATGGAGGTTTCCGTCCCCGGCGTGAAAGACGTTCGCAATCTGGAGGGCGTAGGCGCGGGAGACCGCGGCAATGGACGCCAGCGCCTCTGGCAGGCGGCTTGGAGGAATAACCCCGTCCTGCACGTAGTAGTGGCGGGCCAAAAGCCCCATGGCCCCGAAAGCCGTCTTCCGGTTTGCCCACCAGAGCTCCCGTTCCGCCTCGCTTGCGGCCCGGCGGATGAGGCGGGCCGCGTGACGGCGGAAGGCCGCCTCGACAAGCTCTGCCTCTTCGGTCACCCGCGCCGGCTCCCCATCCACCTCCGCCAGCAGAACCGCGCCCAGAGACTCGGGATAGCCGACGTGGTAGCGCCCCCGCTCCACCGCCGTCACCGCCAGCGGATCCATCATCTCAAGTGCGGCCGGGACGATGCCGGCGGCGATGACCGCCGCCACGGCCTGGCTCGCATGCTCCACCGCATCGAAGATGCCCATGAACGTGATGTGGGCCGGCGGAATGGGAAGAAGGGTCACCCAGGCCCGCACGATGACACCGAGGGTTCCCTCGGATCCGATGAGGGCGCCGAGCGCGTCCGGCGCCCCCGGGGCGGCCGTGAGGCCTCCCACCCGGACAGGTGTTCCGTCTGGCAGCACGATATCCGCCTGGAGAACGTGGTTTACGGTGACACCGTACTTAAGACAATGCGGCCCCCCGGCATTCTCGGCGAGATTGCCGCCCAGCGTGCAGGCCTGCTGCGATGAGGGATCGGGGGCGTAGTAGAGGCCGAACGGGTGCGCCGCGCGCGAGAGATGCTGATTGACCACCCCCGGTTC
>JAJZYZ010000049.1 GCA_021797815.1 Bacillota bacterium | reverse complement strand
ACCAGAACGACAGGGGGGCTTGATTCGGGCGATCGGCCATCGTGTCTCCTCCTCAACCCGGCGTTCCCGGGCCGCGATGAGACGCCAGAGTACCACGGGGTGGGTGTGGAGCAATCGAGGGACCCGCCACGAGCGAGGGCCTCATTCGGCGGGGGCGCCGTCTGACGACGCGCCGAGCGTCTGATGGAGCCGGTCCCACGCCGCCCGGGAGCCCCGAGACCGTCCAGTCAGCATCCGCATGATCGTGGTCCGGTCGAGGCCGGTCCGCCGCGCCAGGGCCGAGAAGGAGAACGAATGGGCTGCCTCCAACACCTCCCTCCGCTGTCGCTCTGTGTCATCCTGCACCGCCCCGTAGACGATCTGCGCCTCCGGGTTCTCGCCCAGATAGACCTGCTCCTCCCACCGGTTCGCTTCCTTGCCGATGAGTTCCACCACGTCCGCCACGACATGACGGCGCTCCGTGAGGCCGCTGTCGAGGTAATCGCCGTTCGCGAACTTGGCCTCCGGATGCAAGTGGTACTGGGCTAATACCTCGGCGTACGTCTTCAGTCGCATGACGGGAACCGATTCCCCCGTGACCCGGCCAAAGGCTTGACCGGCCGCCGTCGTGGGATCCCGGTCGAAGGGGGCGATCGGTTGCACGGGCCCGGGCGTCTGGGAAGCGGGGTTGCGCGTCGCCCGTTCCCGGCGGGTGAGCCTGTACGCCATGCTCCGGGATGGGGCGCCCTATACCGATCTCGGTCCGGCACATTGTGACCAGACCCAGCACGCCGCGATCTTGCGCTGGGCCGTCCGCCAACTCAAACGCCAGGGCTATCAGGTCACCCTCACGGCGCTCCCCCGCCTGAGTCCGTTCCCTGGCGTCGCGGGAGGGTCTGCGGAACCCTCTTGGCCTTGCCCTGCCCAGGATGCTATCTCTGTGTGGAGTTTTCGCGTCAGCCACGGGGTCCGGCCGTCGCGGCCCTGTGGGACGCCGCTGGGCACCAGGCCGCGATTGTCGACGCGGACCACATCGAGCACGCGGTGGCGGAGTGGCGGGAGCCGTAACGCGGTCGATCTCTACAACCTCGGGCCGCCAGCGGGTCCGAGGTTGCTGCCATTCGGGTGAGCGATCCCTCGTGGCTCACCGCGCATCTACCGTGAGCCTCAACCGGTGTTCGTGCGTCGCAGACGCGGAGTTCTGTCGTTACGTATTAACCTCATCCCGGTCTCCGTAACTCCTAAAGTAGACGGGGAATGCGTCGCCGTACGAGTTAATTGACCCCAGCGTCGCCAACGTGCTTTCGCTGTCGTCGTTGTAACCGTCAACCATCCACCAATATTGGTGGGGCCATACCCCTACGCCGTTCCACGTACTGCCCACTTCGGCCTCCGTGTCGGAGAACGTAATCGACGAGAAGTTTGCTAATGCGTACCACCATCCCGGAAACGTGTTCGTCACCCCGATAGCGGGCCTCTCGACAATCCACTCGGCCGTGGACCCAGAGAAGCCTGATACAGGCTCGCTGATTGTACCCGTCGACTCCCCGGTCGTTGAGTTCTGAAGATAAAAGTGTGCGTAGCCCGAGGTATACCAACAATTCACGTAGACCGTATCGTACGGGTAGATAGGCACGTTGGTGATAGGATGGATACCTGTCTGGGGAGCAATGTCCCAAAACAGATAGTGCGTGTATGAAGGGTGATACGACCCACTGTAGAAACTCCAACTGACCTCGTTGAAATCACCCGCTTGGATAAGCTGGTTACTACTGCTCGCCCCTGTACCAAGGCCCGCCCATGAGCTCTCAATGCTTTGGTCGTTCACCAACGCTGTGACGCTGGGGACGGTCCATTGACCTGTAATCGACGTGTAGGTGTGGCTTGTATCCTGGTTTCCAGCCCAGTTTTTGGCCCCCTGACCAGTAGTCGCTACGTCTTGCCCGAATATGGGATCAATGTGAATGTTGGAGGTCAAGAACTGAGGATGAACTGTGTGCTTCCAACTCTTCATAGCTTGGGTCCACTCGTCTAAGGCCCGCACATTCGCTGCGGAGGGGCGTGGGGGAAAGCCATACTTGGCTAGCTGGGCTTGAGTCGCCGTGACCGGGTGGAATCCCGGAGGCGGTGAGGATAAGAGGACGGGCGCCGGAACGGTCGATGACGGTGATGCGCCTGCGCCCATTAGGAGAACCATCGCCATGCCTGCCATAACGAAACCCACGATGCGACCATATTTAGTCATCCCTTGCCTCCGTAGCATTATTATGGTTTTCTGCTAAAGGGAAGGCAAACCACTATTGTGAGACTAAACGAGTTGTGGTTGGCGAGTCACAGGGGGGTCGGAGCTGGCTCGGCGTCAACGCGGCAGTCTGAGGAACTGGCGCGTAGGATTACCACATGGGAGCAGGGAGGTGTGTCCAATGAGGCACGTCGTAAAGCGCATGGTGCTGGGCGGTGGCGTGATGATCGCGCTGCTCGGCGTGGTATTGTTTGCTGTTAACTACCCTCTCGGTCGAAACCTTACCGGTTGTTTCATTGGCTCAGCGGTCGATCCTTCTGGAGCACCATCTGGAGTAAGCAAGGCCCTTCTCCGTCACTGCACTCCCATCTTAATGGCCGCCAGCAATTACCATCTAGGCGTTTTCATCCTCATTGTTGGGGTGATCGTCGCTGTTGGTGGCCTCATCGTGCCGGTCGTTTCACGCAGGGAAGTAAGCGTCGACCGCTGACCTGACTGTCCGCACATAAAATTTTCCAGGGGGGCCCTTGTCGGGGGGCGAAGTTGCACTTGTCTCGCAAAGGAAGACGGGCCGCCGAGTGATGGGTCTTTCTGGGACCCCCGTTTTGAGGAGCTCTTCATCATCGAGGGCCGCACATCCTTTGCGTACGGATGTTCGTTATTTTATGCCATAATCTCCCTCGCAAACGTAAGCTACACCCTTAAGGGGCAGTGACTCCTCAAGATCAATGAGGTCAACACCGGACGAGCCGTCGTTGAGGGGTACGAGGCCCCGGAACTTTCCCGGGGTGGGATAGGCCCTGCGATTACGATTTTCTGGCAGGACTACGGGCCGGGGCCGCAAAACACCTCCACATCGGCGGTCACCGAAGAGGAGGTGTTGACCCTGTCGCAGCTGTTGCGGGCTGTCACTGCGCATTCCGTTCTAAACCGCCGGTTGTTCCGGTAAGTGCCCGCCACCCAATCCAGTAAATGGCCGCCGGGGGGTTCGGAAAGCCCCCGCCACCCCGACCGTGGGGGCTTAGGTGTCAGTGTGCCGTGCCGGGTCGCCGGCTGACAAGTGCTTGCGCAAGGATTCTCCCTTCAAGTCGATGCGATAGGCTTGATGGACGAGCCGGTCCAGGATGGCGTCCGCCGTGGTGGCGTCCGGAATGAGGGCGTGCCACTGGGCCACCGGGACCTGGCTGGTCACCATCGTGGCCCCACGGCCGTACCGGTCGTCGAGGACTTCCCAGAGATCCCGGGCTTGCTCGGCCGTCAGCGGTTCTCCCCCGTCGTCCAGAATCAGCATGTCCGTCCTGGCCCAGGTCCGGAGGACTTGTGCATAGGTGTGGTCAAGGCGAGCCACCACGAGCTCTCCGAGCAACCGACGCACCCGGATGTACCGCACCCGATCGGCGTGGCGACAGGCCGCATGCCCGAGGGCGCAGGCCAAGAAGGTCTTGCCCACGCCAGCGGGGCCCGTGATGAGCACCACCTGGTGGCCGGTCACTCAACCCGTGGAGAGCCACGGCTGGAACTGGCCGCGGTCGAGGCCGCGGATCGCGTGGTAATCGACGTCCTCCGGGGCGGCGGCGAGGCGCCGATGCGCCTCCCGCAGCCGCCGGTGGAGCCGGTGATTTTGCCGACTCAGCCATTCCGCTTCGCCGAGGAGCGTCAGCCGGTCGTCGAACGGGAGATCCGCCACCGTGGGATCCTGCTGCTGCTGTTGCCAGGCCTCCGCCAAGGCGGGGAGTCGGAGTGGCCGGAGCCGGTCGAGGGTCGGAGGGATCAACATGGGCACGACGTCCTTTCCTTACGGGTAGTACGGGGCACCCCGGACATTGTCGTGGGGCGGGGTCACGGCCGGCGGCGGCGGCGTCACCGCTTGCTGCGCGAGCGCCGCCACGGCGCGGTAGGTCCAGAGATCGGCCGCGACCGCTGGGGCCGCGGCGGCCTCCAGGGCGGCTTCCCCCCGCTGTTTCGCGAGCCGAAGAATCCCGAACGCGCTGCGATAAGCCTGTTCGGGATGTTTCTGGTGGGCAAAGACGGCCTGGATGAGCGCGAGGGTCTGCGTCCCGATGCGCGCCGCCCACCGCTCGAAGCGGGCCGGACTCCCGTCCGGGTATCGCCGGTGATGCGGGGGTCGGTGCCCCGGCGTCGTGGAGGCCGCACCTTTCCGGGCCAGCCGCCCATGGCTGGCGACGCGCACGTGCTGGTGGAAGATCTCCACCGCCGTGGCGCTGACGCGCACCTCCACCCGCTCGCCAACCAGGCGATGGGGGACGCGGTCATATCGCCGGTCGACCTCGACGTGATCGTCGGGATGAACCGTGGCCCACCGCCACGTGCCGACCTCGAACGGGTGCGGCGGGAGGGGTTTCAGCGCGGGCTGTTCCTCCGCGAGGAGCGTCGCGCGGGACCCCTCTTTCTTCTGGAAGGGGCGCGCGTTGAGGACCCGGACGAGGTCCGCCACCGCCGCTTGGGCATCGGCCACGCGGAAGAAGCGCCGCTTCCGCCGGACGGCCAAGATCCACCGCTCGACCCGCTGCACGCCTTGCTCGACTTGGGCCTTATCTTGGGGCTTACGGACCCGCGCCGGCACGACGACGGTCCCGTAGTACTCGGCGCATTCCTGATCGCGGGCTTGCAGCCCCGGTTCATACGGATGGGGTTGCGTGACGCCCGCCTTCAGGTTGTCCGGCACCAGCCGGGCCGGGACGCCACCCCAGGCGGCGAAGGCGTGGACAGGCCCCGCGATCCAGGAGGCCACGGACGGGTCGAGCTGGACCTCGGCGTACACGGCCTGACTATAGCCCAGGACGGCCACGAAGACCTGGGCCGGCATCCCCCGGCCCGTGTCGCCGTCCACGATCGGGATCGTGGCCCCGGCGTCGTCAAAGAAGGCCACCTCCCCGGGGGCATAGTGCTGCCGCAGGGTCACGTGGAGGTGCCGCCGCCACCGCTGGTCGGGCACACAGAACTGGGAATACCCGAGCCCATCCGGATGCGCTTGGCGATATTCCACCCACGCGAGCTCGAGGGTCATGCCTCTGTACCGGCGGAGATCGGCGTGGATGCTCGGCCAGTCGGGCTCCGGGCGGCGCCGGGGCCGCCCTTGATTCCCGGGATACAGGGCCTGTTCGAGCCGGGCGTCGTCCCACGTGGGCGGCAGGGGCCAGGGGACCTGCGCGCGCTGGGCGCGCGCCACGAGGTCGGTGACGGTGGAGTGATGGAGACCGAGACTCTGCCCGATTTGGCGTCCGCTTAACGCGAGCGCATGATGCAGGCGTAAGACCTCGCGAATGTGCCGCATGGGAATCCTCCGTGTCGTCAAATGACCGCCTCTCCTTCAGTGCCCGGAGGCACCAACCGAGAGTGTAGCCAGACACGGCGGGGTGGCGGGGACTTTCCGGAATCCATGGCGACCACTTTCCGGAATGGCCGGCGGGGACTTACCAGACCGGGTGGCGGATTGGAACCGGAATCAGCAGCACTGGGTGCGACTGGGCACTGGCGAGCTGACGCAAGTAAGTCTACCAGCGGTGAAGTACTATCAACTGCCGGAGCCGGTAGGCTGGGAATATGCACGACACCCCGCGATCCCTGATAGCTTTGTTTGACAGCGACTAGGAGCTCGGCCACGAACGCCTATACGTAGGGTCAGCGGGCCCAAAGGGAAGTAGGACGGTTGTATGACTACCGATGGATTCGCGGGGCCCGTATCAGTTGCACAGCTATGGCAATCCGGTTGGGAGACCGTTCCAAACAGACCCGGCGTCTACCTCGTGAAGCGTCTGTCATCCGAGGCGCCAGAGTTCCTGGAGGTGGGATCTGGAGGCCACTTTAAAGGGCAACATCCCGACGTTCCGGTCGTGGCTTTGCTCGATAAGTGGGTCGTTGGATCGGACATCGTTTACATCGGTAAGGCGTCCCGGAGTCTGAAGCGACGGGTCGGTGACTATGTCCGGTTTGGTCAGGGCAAACCGGTGGGGAATTGGGGCGGGCGATATATCTGGCAATTGGCGGATGCTGCCGACCTGGTAATCGCCTGGTACGAGACTCCCGATACGGAGACTGTGGAGAACTGCCTATTGCAGGCCTTCATGGGCGAGCACGGAGGCCGGCTACCCTTCGCGAATATTCAGCGACCCGGACCTTGCATAGGTCTCGGGTAAACGTCCCGCATCTGCTTGCTTAGACCCCAGATGCCCGGACATCCCACGTCCAGTGGACGTCCCAGGACGAGTCCCCAGCCCATACAACGGACCTCGACACAAGGCGACACGGCTCGCCGCTTATGGTGACGCCCGACCGGCGGACCGGTCGGTCCGAGCGACGGTAAACGCCTCACCCGCTTTGACGCGATCTCGTTAACGTGCTCAACGAATCGTTGCACGGCGTGATGATCTCTATACCCCCCGGCATCGGACGCGCCCACCCTGCCTCGTGAACGGTCGAAGTCCGTTATCATGTGTCCATGACCAGGGGTGTCCGTCCCGCACGACGCTTTCCCCGCTGGGCGGTCGGCCTGGCGGTCTTCGTGGCCGCCGCGGCCGCCGTGTACTTTGACGTACGCCACGCCCCGCCCGTATACCCTTCCGGCGCCGCTCTCCGGGCGCGCGGGGTCGTCGCGACCCCCATTTCGTCCCGGTCCGTGCTTCTCTCTCCCGAGGAGGCCCTTTCTTCGGCGGAGACGGATGGACTTGCCGGCGGAGCGCTGTCGGTCCGGCTCGTCCGCCTGGATGCCTTCGGATACGGCGGTCCCGCCTGGGAAGTCTCGGCGACCCATGCCCAGTATCAACCGTTGTCGGGACCGGCCGTCGCGGGTGCCTGGGTCGTACTGTTCTTCAACCCCAACGACGGGCGCCTAATCGGTTATGTGGGGGTGCCATGACCGCTATCAAACCGTACGGCCTCCTGGTGGAAGGCGAGTCGAAGCCACTGGGGCTTGACATTGCGGAGCCCGCCTTTTCCTGGAAGCTTCGAGGTGCGGGGTTTCAGACCGCCTATCGCATCGAAGTTTGGGCCCCGAGCGCCCGTGGACGGTCTCTCTTTTTTGACTCGGGCCTGGTCGAGTCGGCCCTCACGATTGGCGTAGAGTGTCCGGGCCTGCGGCTCCGGCCTCACGACCAGTACCGGTGGCGCGTGACGGTGCGAGACGCCGACGGGAGTTTCTCGTCCTCGCCCCGGGCCTCGTTTGAGACGGGATTTCTCGATGGACAGGGGATGACGGCCGCCTTCATCACGATGCCGGCGGCCGCCGCCGAGGTCCCGGATGCACCCGAGGCCTCCCGCGGTCTCCGACCGCCGCGGCTTTTTCGCCAAGTCCTGACGCTGCCCGCCCGGCCGGTGCGGGCGCGCCTTTATGCCAGCGCGGCCGGTGTGTACCTGCCTTTTGTGAATGGTGAGCGGGTGGGCGACCGGGAGATGGCGCCCGGGTGGACCGACTACCGGATGCGGCTCCGTTACCAGACCTATGACGTGACCGCCGCCCTCGGGACTGGCGAGAACGTGCTGGGCTTCCTGGTCGGGGACGGATGGTTCGCCGGCCACGTGGGATTCGGGGGCCGCCGCGCCCGTTATGGCGAGGATCCTGCGCTGTGGGCGGAACTCCACTGCTGGTTTCGAGATGGGGCCGAGACCGTCACCGCCACCGGTCCCGACTGGACCGGAGCGACCGGTCCCATCTTGTACTCGGACCTGTTGATGGGTGAGGTGTATGATGCGCGCCGGGCTCGCGACGACTGGTGCTCTCGGGGAGCGGCTCCGGAGGGGTTCGAACCCGTACACCTTTGTCCTTCGCCGGGCGGGCGTTTGGCAGCCGATAGAACACCACCGGTACGGGCGTATGAGGTGCGGAGCCCGGCCGGAATAACGGAACCGGATCCCGGTGTCTACATCCTGGACTTCGGGCAGAATCTGGCCGGGCGCCCGCTGCTGGAGGCCGGGCTCATGCGGGGACGCGTCCGACTGCGCTTCGGCGAGGTGCTGGACGGCGCCGGACGCCTCTATACCGAAAATCTTCGAGGTGCCGCTCAGACCGACATCTACCAGGCGGAAGAATCGGGCCGCGGCCTCTATCGTCCCGCCTTCACCTATCACGGCTTTCGCTACGTGGAGGTGACGGGCCCGGGCATGGACGAGCCTCCCCTTCCGGGTGCCGTGCGGGTGGAGGTGTTGGCCTCCGAAGAACCGGCGAGTGGCCGGGTAGTCACGGGCGACGCCCTCGTGCGAAAACTTCAGGACAACATTCTGTGGAGCCAGCGTTCGAATCTCCTGTTTGTCCCGACCGACTGTCCGCAGCGCGATGAGCGGCTCGGGTGGCTGGGAGACGCGCAGGTGTTCATCGAGACGGCCGTGTGGAATCAGGACGTGCGCCGCTTCTTCCGCGACTGGCTGCAAAGCGTTCGCGAAGCCCAGTCCGACGCGGGCGCCTTTTCCGACGTCGCCCCCCGGGTCGATGAACTGTCGGAGGGGGCGCCGGGGTGGGCCGACGCCGGTGTGCGGGTGCCATGGACCCTCTATGAAATGTACGGCGACCGACGCCTCCTGGCCGAGTCCTACCCGGCCATGCGGCGCTATCTCGACTATATCGAGAGGCACAGTCCGGACGGGCTCTGGACGGCGGGGCGTGGCAACGACTTCGGCGACTGGCTCTCGCTTGACGCCGACACCCCGAAGGATCTCATCGCGACGGCATTCTACGCCGACGATGCCCGGATATTGAGCGAGGCCGCGGCGGTCCTGGGGGAGAGGAGCGATGCCGCCCGGTTTCGGGCCCTTCATGCCCGCATCCAATCCGCATTCCAGGAGGCGTTCCTGGCGCCTGACGGGCAGGTGGCCGGGGAGACGCAGACGGGCTACGCCCTCGCGCTGGGGTTCGGGCTCACGACACAGGAACTGCGCGGCACGGTGGGAGCGCGGCTGCACGCGAACCTCGCTGCCCACAACAATCTTCTCACGACCGGGTTCCTCGGTACGCCCCATCTCCTTCCGGCCCTGTCGGAGACGGGGGCCGACCACCTGGCGTGGGGTCTGTTGCGTGAGACCCGGTGGCCGTCCTGGGGTTACGAGATCCGGCACGGCGCAACCACCATATGGGAGCGCTTTGATTCCTGGACCGAAGAGCGCGGGTTTCAGAGCCCCGGCATGAACTCCTTTAACCACTTCGCCTTCGGATCGGTGGGTGCCTGGCTCTACCGTTACGGAGCCGGCATCAAACCGGCCGCCCCCGGCTTTGCCCGGGTCGTCATCGCCCCCCATCTGTCTCCCGACCCGGGGTCCTTCGGTGTCCGCTATGAGTCGGTGCGCGGTCCTCTTGAAAGCGCCTGGCGGCACGACGGCCGACGCGCGCTCATGCGCGTCCTGGTTCCGGCCAATGTGCGGGCCGAGGTGCACGTTCCGGTCCCGGCGGCGGCGCGGGCTCACATCGAGCTTGATGGTGCCACGCCGGACGCCTCGATGGTGGCTCCCGACGGCCGTCCGGTGTTTCCTCTCGGTCCCGGCCGCCATCTTCTCCGTTTTCCTGTCATCCCATCTGAGCCCCCGACAAAGTGAGACGAAAGGACGACGCATGAGCATCGACTTGTCGCTCCTGCCCACCCCGCCCATGGGATTCAACACCTGGAATCACTTTCATATGGACATCACCGAACAGCTGGTGGTAGAAACCATCGAGGCGTTCGTCGCCGAGGGACTGCGGGATGCGGGATACCGGTACGTGAACATCGACGACGGTTGGATGGCTCCGGCCCGCGATCGTCGGGGGCGTCTCACGCCCGACCCCGCGAGGTTTCCCGGCGGCATTCGCCGCCTTTCCGACCTCGCCCACCAACAGGGTCTTAAGCTCGGTCTGTACACGGACTGCGGCACCCGCACCTGCGGGGGCCTGCCGGCCAGCTACGGCCACGATCAGGTGGATGCCGAAGTGTTCGCCGATTGGGGCATCGACTACCTGAAACATGACTGGTGTCATGTCCCGTTCGAGGACTTTCCGGGCCTCGGTGAGGCGCAGGTGGCCGAAACCCTATACGGCCGCATGTCCGACGCCATCGTGAAAACCGGTCATCCCATCGTGTTGTCGATGTGCAATTGGGGCCACGGTCACCCGTGGGAGTGGGCTCGAGGCATGGCCCATCTCTGGCGCACCACGCCGGACATCGCCGACGCGTTCTCGGGTTTCACGCCCGACGGCGTCATGAGCGTGTGCGAGATCTTTCACCGCAACATCGTCCTGGCCGATTTTGCGGGGCCCGGCGGGTTCAATGATCCCGATATGCTGGAGGTTGGGAACGGCGGCCTCAGCGCGGTCGAGGAGGAGGCCCACTTCGCCCTCTGGTGCCTGATGGCGGCCCCCTTGCTGCTGGGCAACGATCTGCGATCATTGGACGCCGCCACCCGTCGCCTCATCACGCACCCTGGCCTCATCGCCATCAACCAGGACCCGCTCTGCCGACCGGCTCGGATGGTCGCATCCGAAGGCGGCGTCCACCGGCTCTTACGGCCGATGGCCGATGGCTCCAGCGTCTGGGCTCTCTTCAACGAACGCGCCTGCGAACGGTCGGTTCCGTTCCCGCTGGGGGGGAACGCCGCGGGACCCGTAAGCGATGTAATTGCGGACCAGACCTACGACCAGGTCCCCGGCCAGGTGGCCGTTCCGGCCCACGGTGTGCGGGTGTTTCGAGTGGGATAGGGTGAGACGGAGGATATGGGGGACGCAATAAGACTTAGGCAGGGCAGGCGCGGATGCGCGGCGTTCCCGACTTCAGAAGGTTGAGGTGCCAATATGGTGGACGGTGGATGGCGTTGGCGGCTTCTGGGACCGCACCGGGGCGGGCGGGTGGCCGCGGTGGCGGGGGCTCCGCATGACCCGCTGGTCTTTTATTTCGGTGCGGCGGCCGGAGGAATCTGGAAGACAGACGACGCCGGACTCAGCTGGAAGAATGTCTCCGACGGGTTTCTGACCACCGCCTCGGTGGGCGCGCTGGCAGTCGCCGAAGCCGACTCGAACGTGATCTACGCCGGGATGGGCGAGGCGTGCATTCGCGGCAACGTCTCGTACGGCGACGGCGTGTACCGGTCGGACGACGCCGGAATGAGCTGGCGGAACCTGGGACTCCGCGACACGCGCCATATCGCACGGGTGCGGGTGCATCCGAAGGACCCGGATCTCGTCTACGTGGCTGCGCTTGGACATGCATTCGGTCCGAGCGCGGAACGCGGTGTGTTTCGGAGCACCAACGGCGGTCGCCGGTTTGAGCGCGTCCTGTTTCGCGATGAGAACTCAGGCGCTGTCGATCTCAGCATGGATCCCCACAATCCTCGCGTCCTATATGCGGCGATGTGGGACGCCCGGCGCTATCCCTGGACCCTGGTGAGCGGGGGCCCGGGCAGTTCGCTTTACCGCAGCGTTGACGGGGGCGAGAACTGGACGGAGCTTACCGACCGGCCGGGACTGCCTGCCGGTCTGAAAGGCCGGATCGGCATCGCCTGTTCGCCCGCCCGAACTGGACGCGTCTGGGCGGCGGTGGAAGCGAAAGAGGGCGGTCTCTTCCGGTCTGACGACGGCGGTGATTCGTGGCGGCGCGTCTCGGACAGCCCCGACCTCGTGCAGCGGCCCTGGTACTACATGCATGTGTTTGCCCACCCCACCGATCCCGAGACCGTCTACGTGCTCAATCTCGGGGTGTGGCGCTCGCATAACGGTGGTCAGCATTTCGAGGAGGTGTCGAACCCCTACGGCGACAACCACGACCTGTGGATCGACCCCCGTTCACCGGCCCGCATGATTCTGGGCAACGACGGCGGCGCCTCGGTAACCCAAAATGGCGGCCGTACCTGGTCCTCGCTGTTCAACCAGCCCACCGGACAGTTCTACCATGTGGTCACCGACAACCAGGAGTGGTACCGCGTCTACGGCGCTCAGCAGGACAACACCACATTGTCGGTGCCGAGCCGGGTCGACGCCGGAACGATTAGCGTTGCCGACTGCTATCCGGTAGGAGGTGGGGAAAGCGGATACGTGGCGGTGCGCCCCGACGACCCCAACATTGTCTACGCGGGGAGCTACGCCTCGCGTATGACGCGCTATGACCATCGCACCCGAAGCCAGGTGGACATCACGGTCTGGCCAGAGGATCCCATCGGGTACGGTGCGGGAGCGCTTCGGCACCGCTTTCAGTGGACGTTTCCCATCGTGCTGTCGCCGCATGATCCCGACCGCCTTTACGCCGCCGGCAACCAGGTGTTCGTGTCTGGTGACGGAGGCCAGCGCTGGACAGCCATCAGCCCGGACCTTACCCGCGCCGAACCGTCGACGCTTGGCCCATCCGGAGGGCCCATCACGAAAGATAATGTCTCCACCGAATATTACGCAACGGTGTTTGCGTTCGCCGAGTCACCGTGTGAGCGGGGACTCTTGTGGGCCGGGTCTGACGACGGACGGGTTCATGTATCGCGGGACAATGGCGGGAGCTGGCAGGACGTGACCCCGCCTGACCTGCCGGAGTGGGCACTTGTGAGCATCATCGAACCCTCGCCGCACCGGCCCCTCGCCGCATACCTGGCGGCGACGCGCTACAAGCTTGACGACCCCGCTCCGTATCTGTTTCGGACGGAGAACGCGGGCGCCACCTGGACGCGCATCGTCGTCGGCATCGCGCCGGAAGACTATACACGGGTGGTGCGCGAGGACCCGTCCCGCGAGGGCCTCCTCTATTGCGGAACGGAGACCGGAGTTTACGTCTCGTACGACCGTGGAGATCACTGGCAGCCGCTGCAAGGCGGCGGCCTGCCGGTCGTGCCGGTTCACGATCTCGTGGTTCACCAAGACGCCCTGGTGGCCGCCACCCACGGCCGGGGCTTCTACGTGCTGGACAATCTATGGCCCGTGCGCTCCGGCGACCGCCCCGGCTTCAGCGATGAGCTGCAACTGGTGGCGCCGCTGCCTGCGTACCGGGGCGCCTGGCCGTACATTCCGTCTGCCGGACCCGGAGACCGCACCTATGTCCACGCCACCCACGGCGACGCCATCGCCGAGGTCATCGAGGACGAGTCAGGCAAGGTCGTCCGGCCCCTGACCGCCGCAGAGAATCTGGCTCTCGGGTTGACGGTGGATTACTACGTGCCGGATGACGAGCAAACCGTGCTGGAGATGGCGGTCGAGGACAACACGGGCTACTCCCTGCGGCGCTTTTCCAGTAGTCCCGGCCCGGAGGGCGAACCCCGTCTTCCCGCCACTCGCGGGCCCCATCGGTTCCGATGGAACCTGAAGCTTCCGAGCGCGACCGCGCTTGCAGACAGCGCTCCTCTCTCGCCGTACTGGGGCGGGGGACTTGACGGCCCCGAGCTCGTACCCGGCCGCTACCGGGTCCGGCTCGTGCGCGGGAGCGAAGAGCAGGAAGCCTGGTTTGAGGTGCGCCCCCACCCGGGCTCGACGGTCTCGGCCGAGGACTACACGGCCCAGTTTCAACTCCTCGTCGCCATCCGCGACAAAATCTCGGCCGTACATGAACTGGTGGCTGCCAGCCGCGTCGTTCGCGCGGCCCTGGAGACGTGGGAGGAGCGCCTCAGCCGGCATGGAGCCGGGGATGGAGACGCCGCCCGGGCGGCTGCCGCCACAAGGGCCGCCCTGCAGGAGGCAGAGGCCGGGCTGGTCGAGCAGCGTGGCCGCAGCCGCGCCGATTCCTTCAACTATCCGCCCAAAGTCAACAGCAAACTGGCCTCGCTGCAGTCGACGGTCGCCTACGGCGATGGCCGCCCGCCGGAGCAGTGCCGCGCGGTGTTTCTGCACCTGGAAGGCGAGGCCGATCGCGGCATGTCGACTCTGCGGGATCTGCTGGAAAAGGACGTGCCCGCGGTCTCCCGCCTCATCGGCGAGGCAGGCGTGGACCCCCTGGGATGAACGTATGCTGGAGAGCGCGCCTGCTTCGGGCCGCTATGCGAACGGTGGTGTGGGCCCAGGCCTGACGGGACCCTGCCTGGGGTGGGCGGCCCGCGGCGTAGAATGAAGAATGGGGGTGTTCGATGAATCGAGAGAGTCGCAACTACTGGCGCCAGCAGACTCGCCACAACCAGCGCTACCGGCGCTCTTATGGAGGCGGAGGGGGAGCGTTCGCCTCATCCCCTGTCACCGTCATCCTGATTGGCCTGATGGTGCTAACGACCCTCATCGGACTCGTGGCCCCGGGGTGGAGTTTTGCCGTGGCCGCCATTCCCGGCGGACGCCTCCTGTTGATCCTGCTGTCGGTCGTCACACCCGGAAGTCTCCTGGGACTCGTGTTTGCGGGCCTTTTCGTGTGGCTTCTGGGCTCGGAACTGGAAGCTTCCCTCTCTCGCTGGCAGTATCTGCTGGTCTTCTTCGCCTCCGGAGTCGTAGGAGCGCTTCTCGGAGGGGCCGTCGCCGGTTTCGGACTCGGCGGTTCCGTGGCCGCGTTTGGGCTGGCCGGCGCCTATGCGTTCCTGCTGGCCCGGAGTCATGGCCAGGGGGCCTCACTGCAGTGGGTCCTCATCCTGCTCCTTATCAACGTGGTCCTGTCAGGCTTCAACATGGCGGCCCTGCTCAGCATGCTGGGAGCCTTTGGCACCGGCCTTGCCATTATGGCGGTCACGGCGGAAAGCCGACGCTGAGGGGACCGCGACCGAAAGGACGCACCATGAGCGGAGTCGCACGCGGATATATCGAGGTTACCGGTACGGCGGTGACGATGCCGTTTACACGGGTGGAGGGGCGAGAGCCGGGACCGCACCTCTTCGTGACGGGCGGTGTGCATGGGGGTGAGTACCCGGGAATCGAGGCGGCCATCCGCTTTGCCGGGATGCTGGACCCGGACACGCTCCGCGGACGGGTGACAACCGTGCACATGACCAACCCGCCGGCCTTCTACGCCAAGACCCAATATGTGGTACCGCTCGACGGCCGGAATCTGAACCGCGAGTTTCCCGGCCTCGCCACCGGCACGGTTAGCCAGCGCATGGCCCACGCGGTCTTTCAGCTCGCGCGCGCGGCGGATGCATGGGTTGATCTGCACGGGGGAGACATCCACGAAGCCCTGGTGCCTTTTGTGATCTATTCGCCGCTCGGCGCTCCTCCCGTCGCGGAGCGATCGCGGGCCATGGCTTTCGCGTACGGCATCCCCGTCCTGGTGGAGTCTGCCTCCATCGAGGGAGGGAGCTACGCCACCGCCTCGCACCATGGCGTGGCCGCCATCCTGGCCGAGTCGGGCCAGGTGGGGCAGCTTGACGAGGCGGCGGTGCAAACGCACCTTGACGGCCTACGGCGCATCCTGCGCCTCCTGGGCATGACCGCGGGCGATCCGCCTTCCCCCGGATCTCCGCCCGAACCACCCCGGGTCTACACCAAGAATCTCTGGGTGCATGCGCCGGTGAATGGCCTTCAGTATCCGGCGGTCGAGGTCGGGGCCGAAGTACGCGAGGGCCAGATAGGGGCCCGCATCAAAAACGAATGGGGTGAGGTGGTGGCCGAGATGGCCATCCCGTCCAACGGCCGCGTTCTCTTCCAGGCGCGCTCGCTTGCCATCAACGCCGGCGATCCGCTCTTCGCCGTCATCGCACCATAATCGACAAGCTCTAGATCCAGCTCACGCGGGCGGCGGCATCAACGTCCGCAGGATTCAGATGGAAGAGAGCGTCCAGAAGCGCAGGATGAAAAGTGCCAGGCCCGCGGGCGGCTCCTCGCGCCTGCTCCGCCGCCACCTCGAAGCATACGAGCGCGGCGGTCACGGCCATAAGCGTGTCGCCGTTCTCCCCTTCCTCCCGATGCGCGACGGCCACGAAGGCCCCGACCAGGGCCGACAGGCTGCAGCCGGTGGCCGTGACCCGCGACAGCCAGGGATCGCCGTTCTCGATGCGGGCGGTTTTGTGGCCGTCCGTCACGATATCCACCGGACCGGTGGCCGCGACCACGCCTGAGAGTCGGCGCGCGAGCGCTCCCGCCTCAGCCACGGGAAGGCCGCCGGAGGCGGCGTCAACGCCCCTAACGACTCCGGCGCCCCCTGCCAGCACAGACACTTCCGCGGCGTTGCCCCGAACCACGAGGGGAGGGTGCGTGGCCAGCAGCCGGGTCGCCACCTCGGTGCGATAGCGGGTCGCACCGACCCCGACCGGGTCCAGTACGACCGGCACCCCATGGTGCGCGGCCGAGGCCTGCGCTATGACCATTGCCTCCACCCAGGCCGGCTCCAGCGTGCCGATATTCAACACCAGGGCCCCCGCGAGCGCGGCCATTTCCTCCACTTCCTCCGCAGCATGCGCCATAACCGGGGAAGCCCCGGCCGCCAGCAGGGTGTTGGCGGCAAACTGCATGGCAACATAGTTCGTGATGTTGTGGACGAGCGGCCCCTGTTGGCGAACACGCTCCAGCCATTCTCCGTACACGAAATCCCTCCTCAGAGGCGCATCAGGTGCAGCGTGCTGGGATGGGCACGGTCGTGATAGATACGCTGCTGGGCGATGGCTGTCTCGCTGCTCACGATACCAGAGAGGCCGGTGTTGAGATTGCGATCCCAGCGTGGAAAGCTGCTGCTGGTGATGTCGAGCCGTACCTGATGGCCGGCAAGAAAGGTATTGGCGGTGGCCCAGAGGTCGATGGTGAGCTCGTAGGGACGATGGGGCTCGGCCGGGCGCAGGGCGCTTTCGGCCGGACGGTCCCAGTCCACTTCGCGCGCGCTCAGTCGGAGGATACCATCCGTGAGCGGGTAGGCCCGCCCGTCCGGATATACGTCGACAAGCCGCGCCACAAAGTCGGTGTCGGGTGCCGAGCTGGCAGCATGCAGGGTGACCGAGACCGGCCCGGCCACGGTCACGCTCCTCTTAAAGGGAGCGCTGGTGTAGCAGAGGACGTCCGTTCGAGCCTCCACCGCCGACTGGTCGAACGGACCCGGCCGGAAGGCGCCGGCCAGCAGGAGGGCCCCGCCGACGGTGGGCACCGGATTTAACGGATCGTACGAAAACCGATCCG
>JAJZYZ010000135.1 GCA_021797815.1 Bacillota bacterium | reverse complement strand
GACAGCACCGAGAAGGCTCACATATTTGTGTGTAATGAGAAGCTCGCCACCCGCAAAAGCCCCAACCAGGCCCAGGATGATGGGAATGACGACGAGACGTGACCGCCGGCCCATTCCGTAGCCAAGCACCAGTCCGATTGCAAAGAACGCGATCTCATGCTTCACGTCATGCCTCCCGCGCCGCGCACCTCCATGCTGAACAGCACGGCGCCTCCGGACAGAAGCCGGTTCGACGCCGACGGGCGCTCTTCCTGTTATCGTCGTGCCTCTCACCGAGAAGTATTCGACGCCATCCGGCATCCGGCCGTCACAGGCTTTGTCCATCGGTCCGGCGGGAATCCTGAGAAGGCGGAAGCCGGAGAGCATGGGCGGTACCATGGTCACCGGCCGGCGACCGACGGGACGTGAAGGAGACGAGGGCGCTCGAGACGGCCGACCGCTTTTTGATCATGGGCGCCGACACCGGCCGAAACTGCCGGGAAAAGCCTCGACGGATCTCCGCCGGTCCCGATCTTGTCGTGGCCGTCCCGTCGACCGGGGCGATCGCCGCACCGAGGGCGTGGGCCATCCTGCGCTTAGGCCCGCGGGATCCTGTCGGCGTACGTGACCGTACCGGCCTGGCACGGCGTCGGTCGTGAAGAGGGGAAGGTCAGTACACGGTTTTCTAAATGCTGGAGACACGCACGAGCGCGGCGCGGTCGCAGGGCGCCCTGCGGCGCCGACGGCTTCGATTCGGCTGACGGATTCGCGTTACGATAGGGAATAGTGAACGCCGGAGCCCGCAGTGTTCCGGGCCGAACGCAAGGCAGGCACGGCGGCGATTTAAACGGCGCCGTGGAGAGTGCCGGATGTGCCCGGAGCGTGCGCGGAGAATTCTGAGGCGATTGGACAGGCTTGGGCGGGAGGTTTGCATGGACGAAGGAACGCTCTTGTGGCAGCCGTCGGTGGAGATGGTGGCGTCGGCCAACGTGACCACCATGATCCGGTGGTTGAACGAACAGCGGGGGCTCAGCCTGTCCGGATACGACGCGCTTTACGACTGGTCTGTGGCCGACCTCGAGGGATTCTGGTCGGCCATGTGGGACTACTTCGAGCTGGGGGAGAACCAGGGTCCCGCCCTTAGCCGCGACGCCATGCCGGGCGCGGAGTGGTTTCCCGCCGTGCGCATGAACTATGCCGAGGCTGTCTTGCGGAACGCGCGTCCCGGATCGGTGGCGCTCATCTTCGAGGCCGAAGGCCGGGAACCGGAGCCATGGACCTGGGATCGCCTGCTGGATGAGGTGGCGCGGGCCCGCCGCGGGCTCGAGCGGCTGGGCGTCGGGGAGGGTGACCGTGTGGTCGCCTACCTGCCCAACATGCCCGAGGCCATCGTGGCGCTTTTGGCCACCGCGTCCCTCGGTGCCGTCTGGTCCTGCTGCTCGCCGGATTTCGGTACGGCCGGAGTCGTGGACCGCTTCCGGCAGGTGGAACCTACCGTGCTTCTCGCCGTGGACGGCTACCGCTATGGGGGCCGTCTGTTCGACCGGCGCGCGGAGGTGGCCAAGATCCGGGCCGCGCTTCCGAGCCTCCGGCACGTTGTCATGATTCCCTACCAGTTCGACGAGGCTTTCGGCACTGGTGAGGGCACCTCGTGGCGTGAGTTCATGAAAGAGGCGGCGCCCCTGGATTTTCGACGGGTCGGATTCCAACACCCGCTGTGGGTCGTCTACTCCTCGGGCACCACGGGGCTTCCGAAGCCCATCGTGCAAGGGCATGGCGGCATCACGCTCACACACCTCGTGCATGGAGCCATCCACTTCAACCTGACGCCAGAGACGCGCTTTTTCTGGTTCACGACGACCGGTTGGATGATGTGGAACACGCTGGTGGGCGCGCTCCTTCTGGGCAGCGTGGTTGTCCTGTACGACGGCCACCCGGCCTACCCGGAACCGGACTTCCTGTTTGACCTGGCCGCCCGAAACCGCCTGAGCCTCTTCGGCGCCAGCGCAGCTTTTCTGGCCCAGGCCCAACGAGCCGGACTGGAGCCGGGGCGTCGCTTCGATCTGTCCGCCCTGCAGGCCATGGGGTCCACCGGGTCGCCGCTCTCACCGGAGCAGTTCGCCTGGGTGTATCAACATGTCAAAGAGGACCTCTGGCTTGCCTCCGCCAGTGGCGGCACCGATCTGTGCACCAAACTCGTCGGGGGAGTTCCCACTCTGCCGGTTCATGCTGGTGAAATCCAGCGCCGATGCCTCGGGATGAGTGTGCAGGCTTTCGATGACGCGGGCGTGCCACAGGTGGGAGAGATCGGCGAGCTCGTCATCACCCGCCCGGCTCCGTCCATGCCCCTGTATTTCTGGCAAGACGCCGATGGCGCCCGGTACCGCGCGAGTTATTTCGAGCGATATCCGGGGGTCTGGCACCATGGGGACTGGATCAAGATTACCGACCGGGGGTCGGCTGTCATTTACGGCCGCTCCGACGCCACGATCAACCGCCACGGAGTCCGCATGGGATCGAGTGAGATTTATCGGGTGGTGGAGTCCATTCCGACAGTCGCCGACAGCCTGGTCGTCGACCTGGAATATCGGGGGCGGGCATCCACTCTGGCGCTCTTCGTGGTTGCCGCCGACGGCGGTAACGGCGACGGGCTGGCCGAGGAGGTGAAGCGGCGGATTCGCAGCGACTTGTCGCCTCGCCATGTGCCCGACCTCGTGCTCCTGGTCCCGGGCATTCCCCGCACGCTGAACGGGAAGAAACTGGAGGTGCCTATCCGCAAGCTTCTTTTGGGAATGCCGCTCGAAACCTCCGTAAACGTCGCCGCCGTCGCTCATCCCGAGAGCCTCGAGCCCTTTTTGGAGTGGGCGCGGACGGGACTTCCGACCGCCTAGTCAACGCCGGCGTCAAATGTGGGGCGCGAGGCGCACGGCCGCCATCACGGCCATGCCGAGCCCCACCGCCAGAGGCAGGGTGATGAACCATACGCGCGCGAGACGGTACGCCGTCCGCCACTGCACCCGCCGCGGCGC
>JAJZYZ010000048.1 GCA_021797815.1 Bacillota bacterium | reverse complement strand
TCTCGATCACCCAGTTCCGGGATGAGTGGAAGAGGGAGGCCCGGGCACCGGTCCGGGGGTTCCAGAGCCCCACAGCCTTGTCGAGGCCTCCAGTGCCTTGGACCGAGTTGAACAGAGGCAGCCCGTATACGACATCGCCCTCCGGAGACACGGACAGGGCCATCCCATGCACCGTGCGCGGCACTGGCGACGGTGACCATGTCCCGCTGATGGGTAGCGTCCGGTCCCGGGCCGCGCCCGCCGTCCGATCAAGTGTCCGGTGGAGGACCGCGGCCGCGACGACCAGTATGACCAGACTGGCCGCGGCCGCCTCCCACCACCACCGCCCGCGTGGACGTCGGTAATAGTACCGCCGTACGGCCTGCAGCGTGCTTGCGGGATCGCCCCGGTAGACCTGGTCACAGGATGCGCCTAGCTCCTCCAGGGCGCGCTCCCACGACGGCTTAGTCGACGCCACGCTCGCTCCCCTCCCCGGTCCCGAATTCCGCCCGAAGCCGCTGGCGTGCGCGATAAAGACGGCTCTTCACCGTGCTTGGCCGCAAATGAAGGAGACTCGCGATGTCGTCAAGCGGCCAGTCGAGCGCGTAGTGCAGGACAATCACCTCACGGTCGGCGTATGGAAGGCGGCGCACCAGATCGCGCATGATAACCGCGTCGGTGAACGGCACGGCCGGATCGGGGGCCTCCGCCCCTAACTCGAGATCGGCGGGCATTTCCGGACGGCGCCGCCGCCAGGCGGTTCGCACCACGTTTCGCGCCACGGCCAGGAGAAGCGCCCGGTCGAATCGTGGGGGTGACGCCTCCGCATAACGCAGATAGCGGACCCAGGTTTCCTGAACCACATCTTCGGCCGCGTCGGCATCGCCCAGCATGCCTGTCACATACCGCCGCACAATCACCTCGTGGCGGTGATAAAAGCGTTCAAACTCCTCGTGCGGCCCGATCTTCATGCATCAGCCCCTCGAGATGTCTCCACTCCTAACACGCGCCCGCGACGACCGTGGTTTTGCGCCGCCGAAGAAAATCGTGGGCACGATGCACAATAGGTGGCGTCCGGACTCAAGTTGACACCCCAGATCGCGCGTCCGTACAATGGTTGACGGCATTTCATCCGACGAGAGGAGCGATTTTTTCTAACTATGGCAACCTGGAGCGCGCTGGCGTTCCCGCTGATCGCCGCGCTCTTGGCTTTGGTTTATGGCGCGGTGCTTGCGGGCTGGGTCGTTCGTCACAATCCCGGCACCGACGCGATGCAGCGCATTGCCAAGGCCATTCAAGACGGAGCAATCGCCTTTTTGAACCGCCAGTACCGGACCATCGGCATGGTGGCCGTGGTCCTGTTTATTGTAATCTGGCTCGTACTCGGGTCCGAGACGGCCATCTTCTTCCTCGTCGGCGCGATTCTGTCGGCCGGCGCCGGTTACATTGGCATGAACGTGTCGGTCCGCGCCAACGTACGGACGGCGCAGGCGGCCGAGGGAGGACTCGGACCGGCCATGGCGGTGGCCGTGCGCGGGGGAGCCGTCACGGGACTTTTTGTGGTGGGCCTCGGACTGCTGGGACTCTCGCTCCTAACCCGGGTGGCGACAACGCCCTCGAGTCTTCTGGGCTTTGGTTTCGGAGCAAGCCTTATCTCCGTGTTTGCACGCCTCGGCGGCGGCATTTACACGAAGGCCGCGGATGTGGGCGCCGATCTGGTGGGCAAGGTGGAGGCGGGAATTCCCGAGGATGACCCGCGCAACCCTGCCGTTATTGCCGACAATGTCGGGGACAACGTGGGCGACGACGCCGGCATGGCCGCCGACCTCTTTGAAACCTACGCGGTGACCGCCGTCGCGGCCATGGTTCTGGGCTACCTCACCCATCCTTCTATGAATATCGTCACGTTTCCCCTGTACATCGGCGCGGTCTCCATCATCGCCGCCATCATCGGCGTGCTGGTGCTGAGGAGCCCGCGCGGCAAGAACGTCATGGGCACCCTCTACACCAGCCTATGGATCACGGCCATCATCGCCGCCATCGGCTTCTACGTCGTGACCACCCGTCTCATCGGGGGGCCGCACGCCATCGACCTCTTTGGCGCCGCCTTGATCGGACTCGCGGTGACCGTGCTCCTCATGTACATCACCGACTTCTTCACGTCGTCCCAGTACAGCCCCGTGCGGCGGATCGCGGCCGCGTCGCAGACAGGCCATGCCACCAACATCATCACCGGTCTCGCCGTCGGCATGAAAGCCACGGCGCTGCCGGTGCTGGTCATCGTCGCCGGCATTCTCGGATCGTACGTGTTCGGACAGCACTACGGCCTCGGGCTGTACGGGGTGGGGGTGGCGGCCATGGCGATGCTGTCGATGACCGGCATCATCATCACCATCGACGCGTTCGGCCCCATCACCGACAACGCCGGCGGCATCGCGGAGATGGCGGGGATGAGCGAGGATGTGCGGCGTGTGACCGATCCGTTGGACGCCGTGGGCAACACCACCAAGGCGGTAACCAAGGGCTATGCCATCGGGTCGGCGGGACTGGCCGCCATCGTCCTCTTCGCCGCCTACACCCAGGAGCTCCTGGTCAAGAATCACCTCCACCTCGTGTTCAACCTGGCCAACCCGCTGGTCCTGGTGGGCCTGTTCCTGGGCGGCATCCTGCCCTTTCTGTTTGGCTCTCTCGCCATGGAGGCCGTCGGGAGGGCGGCCATGGCGGTCGTGGAGGAAGTGCGCCGGCAGTTCCGGGAAATCAAGGGCATCATGGAGGGCACGGCCACACCCGACTATGCCAAATCGGTCGACATCGTGACGCGCGCCGCACTCCGCGAGATGGTCCTGCCGGGACTCATCCCGGTCCTGTCTCCGATCATCGTGGGCGTGCTGCTGGGCCCGCTGGCGCTCGGGGGTATGCTTGTGGGATGCATCGTGACCGGCCTCTTCCTGGGCTTTCAGATGACGGCCGGCGGCGGCGCCTGGGACAACGCCAAGAAGTACATTGAGGAAGGCCACTACGGGGGCAAGGGCACGGAAGCCCATGCCGCGGCCATTACCGGTGACACCGTGGGAGACCCTTACAAGGACACGGCGGGACCCGCCATCAACCCGATGATCAAGGTCATCAACATCGTGGCCCTGCTGATCGGACCGGTATTTGCCCTGCACTACCTCATCCACCTGCATTGACCCGGACGGCCGGGCAGGAACAGGCCGGCCAGGACGGGCGCTACGGAGCGAGAGGCGGTCCCGCTCTCATCAAAGGGAGCGGGGCCGCCCTTTTGAACAAACTTGGGAGGAGTCCATGGAGACCGAAGTCCAAAGAGTCGAGACGCTCTGGCATGGTGTCCGGCTCTCGCACCGGGAGGCCGGCCAGGGGTGGCCGTTGGTGCTGCTGCATGGCGGCGGGGGTACCGGCAAGGCTTTCTGGTACCAGCTGCAGTCACTTTCCGACCGATGGCGGGTGCTGACGCCGGACCTGCCGGGATTTGGCCGCTCGGAGCTTGTTCCCGGCGTGGGCCAGATCGATGGGCTGGCGGGCGTCCTGCTGGAATGGATGGCGGCCATCGGCATCGACCGGATGGCGCTTGGCGGGAACTCCATGGGTGGCCGGGTGGCGCTGGCGGCGGCGGTATCGGCGCCGGAGCGATTAAGCCACCTTATTCTCCTTGATGCGGTGGGCGTCCATCTCCCCGACGTGCCCATCGTGAATCCCCTTACCGTGCCCCAGGAGCGCTTTGTCGCCGCCCTGGTCCGTGACCCCGATCATTACCGCAAGACCACTCCCTACCGAACCCTTGAGGACGCGCAGGAACTGAATGCGGGGCGCGCGGCCTTCGCCCGTTACCTGTCCGCGGCCCCTATTGGTCCCGACCGCTCGCCTGACCTTGAACGGGCCACCATGCCGACCTTGCTCATCTGGGGCCGCCATGACCAGATTGTGCCCGTCCCGTATGGGCGTGCGCTGGCCGAGCGGATGCCCGATGCCGAACTGGTGGTGCTGGAGACGGCAGGGCACCTTCCCCACATTGAGGAGGCGGCGCTGGTAAACCGCCTTATTGCCGACTTTCTGCAGCGTCGGCCGCCCGCCTAGTGCCCGCGGTCACCAACCGCGTTCCCCCTGCCCCTCCGCGAGCGGTATCCCGAGCCGCGCGGCCACCTTTTGCAGGTCCTCCCACACGAGCCGCTTCTGGCGCGGATCGCGAAGGAGAAAGGCGGGATGAAAAGTCGGCATGACCGCGCGCTCGCCCAGAGCGTGCCACTGGCCGCGCACCCTTGTGATGCGAACGTCGGCGCCCAGAATGAGTCGTGTGGCCGTCGCGCCCAGGGTCACAATCACGTCGGGGTCCACGAGCGCTATCTGTCGCGACAGGAAAGGCGCGCAGGCCAGCGCTTCGTCATCCGAAGGTGTGCGGTTGTCGGGCGGGCGGCACTTTACCACGTTCGCGATATAGACGTTGGTCCGGTCACGGTGAATCGCGGCCAGCATCCGGTCAAGCAACTGTCCGGCCGCGCCCACAAAGGGACGTCCCTCGGCATCCTCCTGCCGACCGGGACCCTCACCGATGAGCATCAGGGAGGCCGGTGCGGTCCCCTCGCCCGGGACCGTATGGGTACGGTGGGCCGAAAGCGGGCAGGCCGTGCAGGCGGCTACCTCACGGGCCACAAGCTCGAGACTGTCCATGGCTCCGGCCATCTGCCGCTCACCTTCTGCCCGCTGCTCTAAGAATGTCCCCCATGACTCATCGACGGGCCGTCAAGATGCCGCCCGGGGCCAGCCTTGGCGTCCCTCACCCGCGGCGGGGTGCCCCTCAGTGGGTGACCTGTCCCCGGGTGAGCCGAAACACGGGCAACACCTCGCCCACCTCACGACCGGCGACATTGTAAGTAACCGTCCGCGCCATATCCAGAAGGCGCCCGTTCTTCTCATCGTCAAAGATCCCAAGAAGCGCGACGACGGCCGCCGCCACATTCGGCAGGGTGCGCGGATTTCCGTCGTCCATCTTGATGGCCACCCCGATTCCGCGCTCAGGGATCCCGAGGCACAGCACGGCCTCGGCTCCCTCTTTTGACATCAAACGAGAACCCGACGCCCTGGCGAGGCGCACCTCGATGGTGTCCCGCCCCCCGACGACCTCCGGATGCAGGCGCATCGCCTCCGCGACCACCTGTCCCGCCCGCCCCTCAGCCTCGGGAATGCCTCTTGGGTCCACGAGGCGCGCAAACGCCCAGGCCATGCGGCTGAGCGGCAGATAGAAAGTAGGCACGCCGCAGCCGTCGATCGCGGTCGTCAGCCGCGCCCGTTCACTTCCGTAGGCGTAAAGACTGACGATCCTGGCGATGGCCAGCTGAACCGGATGCTCCGGTTCATGATAGCCGGCCGTCGGCGCGCCGAGCCGCCGGGCCAGCGCCAGCATGCCGGTGTGCTTGCCGGAACAGTTGTTGTGCAGGGCGGACGGAGCTTCGACGGCCCGGATCATGGCGTCGCGGCTCTCGTGATCCGAGGGCCAGTGAGCGCCGCATACGAGGTCGTCGGGCGTCACCCCGATGCGTTCCATGAGTCCGTGCACGCGCGCCAGCTGCTCCGGCTCGCCATTGTGCGATGAGGCGATAGCGGCCAGCTCGTCCGGCATCAGGCCGAACTGCTCAGCGGCCCCCGAAACCACCACCGGAATCGCCTGAAACGGTTTGGCGCTTGAGCGCCAGTACGTGGGCCGGTCCGGGTCGCCAACGAAAGCCGTGAGCCGTCCCGTGCTGTCAACCACCGCCACGTCGGCCCGGGCCACACTCTCCACGTGGTCTCCGCGTCGAATCTCGACCGCCGGCTCGGCCACCTAGGACGCCTCGGCTGAATGGCGCTTCGATGCTGCTTCGACTAGGGCCACAAAAAGACGGCGCGCATGCTCCTCGACCCCGGTCAGGTTCTCCGGATGCCACTGTACCCCCAGGCAGAACGGCCGCGCGTTCGATTCAATGCCTTCCACGAGCCCGTCGTCCGCCCACGCCACCACCCGGAAGCCATCCGGTACCCGGTCCACCGCCTGATGGTGAAAGGAGTTCACACGAATGTCGTGAGAGCCCAGAATCGCGCCGAGCTGTGAGTCGGGTGCGACGTGCACGCCATGCGTGCGCGCGTCGCGGGCTCCACCCTGGGCATGTCCCAGTTCACTTGGGCGCTGGCTTGGGACATCTTGAATCAGTGTGCCGCCATAGGCGACGGCCAGTGCCTGAATACCCCGGCAGATCCCGAGGATGGGCAGGTCGGGCGCGGCCTCGCGCAACAGCGCGAGCTCCGTGGCGTCGCGCTCAGGCGAAACTCCTTCCATATGCGTGCCCTGCGGCTCCTGGCCAAACTGCGCCGGGTCGAAGTCAGACCCACCGGAAACCACAAGACCGTCAAGTGCCGACAGCACTGACGCGTCCCCCAGGTTGGGGACCAGCACCGGAATCCCTCCCGCATCACGCACCGCTTTGACATAAGACAAAGAGAGGCGGTCATGAGGCAAGGGCCCTTCAGACACATGGTTGACGGTGATCCCGATAACCGGCTTTTTCATCAAAACCCCTCCAGCGCTGGCCCGGATTGGACCGGAGCCAAATCTCGATAAGCTTTCCCTGGCAACAATTCGGCAGTCCGGGGAGTATCCCTCTCAGGTTCAGAGGACGGTGAGCCCGACACTGATGGCGAGCGCCCGGTCCACGCGGACCATGATATGGTCCGGTAGCCGGCCTACCCGACTCTTAAGCCGCCGCTTGTCGAGGGTACGGATCTGTTCCAGCAAGATAAGACAATCGCGCCCGAGAGCAGACTCCTGGGCGCTCACCGGAACGTGAATAGGAAGACGGGTCTTGCCCCGCTGGGCCGTGACGGCCGACACGATCACGGTGGGGCTGTACTTGTTGCCGATGTCGTTTTGAAGGATGAGGACCGGCCGTACTCCGCCCTGTTCGGAGCCCACAACGGGCGAAAGGTCGGCAAAAAAGATGTCGCCGCGCCGGATTCCGGCTTCTATTCCCCGGGAGGGCCGATCAGATTCCACGCGTCTTCGGCCAGTTGGACGTTCAGTTGACTCCACTCCTGATATCCCTCGATGAGGGCCTGACGAATCCGCTCGCGGCGTGAGTCAGCAACGTACCGCGCCACGCTCTCCCGAATGAGCTGGCTGCGCGGCCGCTTCAGATCACGGCCCAAGGCATCAAGTGCCTCCAGAAGTTCCTGTGACAGGCGCACCATCACGCGGGTTTCCGATTGTGCCATCGTGACCCCCCATCCCGGCACGCCATTATAGGCTGGCCAAAAAATCTGCGTCAACGCTCGCGGCGGGACGCCCCTCTTCCCGGATTCGGTAAACCCTGGGCACCCGGGGCCCGATACCACACAGGACCTCGTACGGGATCGTATCGGCCCATCCCGCCCAATCCAGCGCGGAGACAGCCTCGGCACCCACCGCTCCCATCAGCACCACCGGATCGCCGACGGCCACTGACGCCGTCCCCGGCAGGGCAAACACCGTCTGGTCCATGGACACGCGCCCGGCCACCCGTGCCCACGCTCCACCCACCAGCGCCCGCCCCCGATTGGAGAAGGCACGCCGGTACCCGTCGGCGTAACCGACCGGCACCGTAGCCAGCACCGCCTCGTCCTCGCTCACAAACGTTTCGCCGTATCCCACCGGAAACCCGGGACCGACTCGCTTCACCTGGGCCACCGCGCTCCTGAGCGACAGCGCGGGCTTCAGCTGGACAGATACCGGATCGGGCGCGATTCCATAAAGCGCGATCCCTACCCGTACTTGGCTGCCCTGCATGCCCGGCCACCGCAGGGCAGCCGCCGAGTTGGCCCCATGCACGAACGGAACCTCGATGCCTGCGCGCCGCAAGGCGTCGACCACATCCAGAAAACGGGCCCACTGCCGTAAGGCCGATTGGGGGTCCGCGGCGTCAGCCGAAGCCAGGTGCGTCATCAAACCGACCAGATGGAGTGACGGCTGACGGACAAGGTCCAAAGCCATATCCAGCACGCCCCCGTCATGAGCCACGCCAATGCGCCCCATGCCCGTGTCGACCTTGAGATGCACCGGCGCCCGCACCCCTTCACGCTCGGCCGCCTCCGCCAGGAGCCTGGCCGACACACTATCGTAGATGGTGGTCTCAAGACCTGCCTGGAGGGCGATGGCCGCCTGTGCCCCGAGGGTCGGCCCCATCACCAGGATGGGCGCGTCAATGCCCTGTGCACGGAGGCTTGCTCCTTCCTCCGCGAGCGCCACCGACAGCGCCTCCGCCCCGCCCGCAAGCGCCGCCCGTGCGACCGGGCCCGCGCCGTGACCGTACCCATCCGCCTTCACCACGGCCACAAGCCGCACGCCCGGGCCAAGCCTGCCGCGCACCGTCTCGGCGTTGTCGCGGATGGCGACGAGATCGACTTCGGCTACGGTCGGCCGCCCGGTCACGACAGCACCTCCGGCCATTCGGCCGGCCGGGCCCCCTCAACCAGGGCCCGGACCGCCGCGCCCAGGGTTTCGGCTACGTCGCCCGCCGTCACACTGAAGCACCCAAGCGTCCGCCGGCCAATTTCCCCCGCCATCCCGTGCCACAAGACTGCGGCGCGCGCCGCGTCCCAGGTGCTCCATCCGCGTGCCAGGAGCGCCGCCACCACACCGGCCAGCACGTCGCCGGTTCCCATGGTCGCAAGCTCCGAGCCCCCCGCCAGATTCACCGCCACGGCCCCTCTTGCGGCCGCCACCAATGTGTGCCGACCTTTCAGAATGACGACGCCACCGGTGACCTCGCCCAGCTTACGCACCGCCTCCATCCGGTGTCCCTCCACCCACGACGTAGGGAGGTCGAGCAAGGAGGCCGCCTCGGCTGCGTGCGGCGTGAAGACCGACGACGGCCACACGGGCTTCCCGATCGCCTTCCAACCCGAGAAGGCTCCCGCATCCACCACTGTTGGCATCCCGGTGCTCCGTACGAGGCGCACCAGGGCCGCGGAGGCTTCGAGACCCGGACCGAGGACGATGGCCCGAGCTGCCCGCAGGCGCTCGGCCAGCGCATCCGACGCCAAAAGCGTGCCGTCACCGGCCTCGTCGCCCGACCGGATCACAAGGGGCAGGCTCGCAAGCGTCCGCAGACCCGGCTCCACGGATCCTGGCACAAAGACTTCTACGTAACCGATTCCGCTCCGAAGCGCGGCCAGTGCCGCCAGCACCGGCGCCCCCGCGTACGGCCGCGATCCTCCGACCACCAGGACCCGTCCGGCGCTGTATTTGTGCGCCCCGGGCTCACGTCCCAGACCTTCCCACTCGAACTCCTCCGCCGAAATCAAGGCCATCTCCTGCCCGATCCGCTCGGGAAGGCCAATGTCGGCCACCCATACCCGGCCGGTCATGGACGCGGCCGGCTCCAGGAGGTGCGCCGGCTTCAAGGCTTGAAAGGTGACGGTCTCCACGGCCGCCATGACCGCGTCCCCCATGAACGCGCCCGTATCGGTCTCCACGCCGGACGGCAGATCAACGGCCATAACGGGCGCATTTGCGCTCCTCACATAATCCACAACGCGGGTCCAGGGCGCCTCCAGGGGACGCGCCAGGCCCGTTCCAAACATGGCATCCACCACCAGATCGATCCCGGCCAGGACGCCCTCAATCTCCGTCTCTTCCACGACCCGGGCGCCGCACCGGAGGGCGGCCTCTTGCAGAACCGAGGGCATGCGTCCGCCGCAGTAGAGCGACACCTTGAGCCCGGCGCTCGCGAGACGCCGCGCCGCAACCAGACCGTCACCGCCGTTTTTCCCCGGCCCGGCCAGCACCAGTACCGCCCGCGCCCCCCGACGCACGACGGCACGGGCCACCGCGCCACCGGCAGCCTCCATCAGCCAGGACGCTTCAATGCCCCGCTCGGCCGCTTCCCGGTCAGCTGATCGCGCTTCTGCCGCCGTCCAGATGACCGGCATCCGTCACCTCCAGCACGGCCACCGCCGCGGCCATTGTCTTCTCGTGGCTGAGACTGACCAGAATGCGGCCGCCGCGGTCCTGGATCCACTCACCGAGCGGCCCCCGAATCTCCACGACCGGCGGGCGGTTCAGCTCCCCATGCACCACGAGCTCACGCCAGGCCGATCCCCGAAAGCCATGGCAGGCCTTGACGATCGCCTCCTTTGCCGCCCATCGCGCGGCCAGACGGTACACGTAGTGCGGCCCTTCGGCATACCGCACCTCGTCTTGGTCGAAGATCCGCTCCAGAAGCCGCGGACGCCTCTCCAGCACCGCCTGAAACCGGACGAGCTCCACGACGTCGACACCCACCCCGTAAATCATGGGCGTTCCAACACCAGAAGCCAGCAGGCGGCGCTGACGCGATGGGGCGTATCTGACACTTCCCGCAGCCCTTCGCCACGGGCCGTCTCCAGCACCCGGGCACGGCTGATGCGCGCCTCGGGCGGCGGACCCATGACCTCGATGGCTTCCGGGTCAAAGTCCACAATCACCAGTCGGCCGCCTGGTTTCAACACCCGGCGGGCTTCCGCAAACGCGTCTTCCGGCTTTCCGATCTCGTGGTAGACGGCAAGCCAGACCTCCCGGTCGAGAACTGCATCGCCGACCGGCTGCGACTCACACCGTCCCTCCATCACTCTCACCTGCGAGAACGCGCTGGCCGCGCGCTCTTTCAGGTGCTGGCGAGCCGCCGCTGCCGGGTCGATGGCGAACACCTGACCGGCCCGCCCGACGGCCATCGCGAGCGCTCCGGTCAAATAGCCGCTCCCCGCTCCCACGTCGGCCACCTTCGCCCCTTCGGTCAGCGCGAGGGCCTGCAGGATGGGTGCATGAGGGAAGTGCTCCTGCCGCTCACGCTCCAAAAGGTGCTGCAGCCGCTCATAATTGTCCCAGTCGTCCCAATGTTTGTGCTGGTGGTGTTGCCCCGGCCCGTGGCCGGTCTCCTCAGGCGCCAATCTGGCCACCCCTTCCAGCCTCATTATAGCCGCGCCTCCTCACCACGCGGTTTGCCCCTCCGATGGCGGTCAGCTATAATCCCTCTGGGATTTGGTATCCGCTCGCGGGTCGGCTCTTTCGGTTTTACGGCCGCTGCGGCGGCTTGGCATACGTTCCGTTATATATCCGTCATCACCGCGGTTTCAGGAGGGGTCTAGATGCGGTTTCATTGGCTGGTCGCTGGCGTAGCCGCGGCGGCCTTGATGGCCGGATGCGGAACCACGACCGCCGTTACGGCTCATCCGTCGTTTCCGCCTGGCAATCCGATTCGCGGCGCCAAACTGTTTGCCAGCACGTGCGAAGCGTGCCACGGTCCTCAGGCCCAGGGCACACCCGGTCTCGCCCCGAACCTGACCGCCAGGTCCCTTACCACCCTTTACACCGCCGAATGGGAGCTCAGCGAGTTCATTTACCAGTACATGCCGAAGACCAGCCCGGGGTCCCTGACCCGGCAGCAGGCGTCGGACATGGGTGCCTTTTTGTGGGGATTGAACGGCAAGCTCGGAGTCGCCACCCGCAACAAGCTGTTTACCCTGGTGGGCCTCCCGATCCCGCCTTCGTCATCGCCTTCGACGTCGTCTTCATCTTCGTCTTCTTCTTCCTCGTCCTCGGCCTCTTCCCCGCCCTCTTCCGCCTCTCCGTCCGTATCCACGGCGGTCGGCCAGTTCTTGAAGGTGAATGCCGCTTCCAAGACGGTGACCCTGAATCTGGTGGCGTCGTACACCAACGCCAACTCGGGGCTCAACTATGACGGCTACGGCAACGGCAAACTGGTGGTGACGGTGCCGACCGGGTGGACCGTGGACGTGACCCTGTCCAACAAGGGGCCGCTTCCGCATTCGGCCGCCATCGTCAAGGGCTCGACCTCGACCTCACCGGCCTTCCCGGGAGCCGGCCTGCCCGGGAGCGAACTGACTTCGGGTATCGCGGCCGGCCAATCGGCCAATTTTTCCTTCAAGGCGGGCAGTGCCGGCAAGTACCGGATAGCCTGTCTGGTGGTGGGACACGAGGCGCTCGGCATGTGGGACACGTTTGTCGTTACAAGCTCCGGATCTCCTTCCATCAAAGCGTAGGGGCATCCCATGAAGCGGCTTCGGGTCCACACCGTTCTGTGGTGGGGACTCGGAGCCCTTTGGATCTGGGACGCTGTCCTGTCGCTTCAACGTGACATGGGCCTCGGGCAGCTCTATATGGTCACGATGGGTGGCGCGGGCGAGCCTGGCTGGTACGTCCGTCTCATCAATGACCAGCTCATCGCGTACCTGTACAATCACCAGCTGGCTTCGGCCCTGGATGCGACCGTGTTCATAATCCAGATGGCGCTCGGCCTCGCCATTGCGTTCGGGCGTGACCGGCGCCTTGGACGCTGGGCCCTCTGGGCATCGCTTGGCTGGGCTCTCCTGGTGTGGTTTTTCGCGGAGTGGATGGGGGGCCTGTTGGCCGGCATGAGCTTCTTTACCGGCGGTCCGGGGGCCGCCATCCTCTATGCCGCGGTTGGCGTCATCCTGCTCGCGAGGCGCGGACCGGACGACCAATTCCTACCCCGTTTCGGACGCGTCCTGGGGGCCGCGTGGCTCGTGGGGGCCGCCTTGCAGGCGTTCCCTGGGTGGTGGCGGAGTCTGACCGTCGCGGATGCGGTCCGTGGCAATCTGGTGCTGACCCCGGTGTCGGTCCGGACGGCTCCCATAAAAGCGTTTGTAACGCTGGCGTCCCGCCACCCGATCACAGCGAATTTGAGCCTGATGCTGGCCATGATGGCCGTCGGTCTGCTGCTCGTCCGGGGGCCCGAGCGTCCGGCGAGCTATGGCGCCCTCGTCGTGTGGGCCGGTGCTCTCTGGTGGCTCGGAGAAAACTTGGGCGGCGTCTTCGGGGGGCTCAGTACCGACCCCAACACGGGAGCCGTATGGATCATGCTGGCCGTGGCAGGAGTTGCTGCGGCCCGGGCCGGGCAGAGGGGTTTCGCCCCGACAGCTTCCAGTTCGCGCACCGACGCTCGACGCGCTCGACGGCAAGGACGCGAACGTCGTCTTCCCGTCTAGAAGAGAGGACGTCCGCTGGCGGCCACCAGCCGGCCGCCAATATACGTCTCGTCCACCAGCGAGGTCCCATATTGGTAGCACGGTACCCGATAATCATCCGTTTCCCATATGAGAAAGTCAGCAGGGTCCCCTCTCTCCAGGCGCCCGGATTCGGGATGGCCGAGGGCCGCGCCGGCCACCGTGGTGACGGCCGGCCATAGCTCTTCGGGCTCCATGTGAAGCCATGAAGCCGCCCACGGAAGGATCGGGGCGAGAGCCACCGTGGGCGACGAACCCGGGTTGCCGTCTGAAGCGACGGCGACCGGTACACCCGCCTCCAGCAGAGAGCGGGCAGGGGCATGCGGACCCTGGTTCAGGTAGCCGGACGTTCCGGGCAGCAGGACCGCCACCGTCGCGCTCTCTCGGAGCCGTTCCACTCCGGCCGATCCGGTATGGGCCAGATGGTCGACCGACGTCGCGCCCAACGCCGCGCCCAGCGCCGCTCCTCCACCGTCAGCCAGCTCGTCCACATGGAGCTTGATTGCGAGCCCGCGCTTACGGGCATCTTCCAGGTACGGCCGCGCTTCCTCCCGCTCAAACACCCCCGGCTCTTGAAAGATGTCCACAAAGTCTGCATGCCCGACGAGCTTCGGATGCACACGCATAAGCTCCTGCAAGAATTCCGCGGCTCGCCCGCGGTATTCCTCGGGCACGGCATGCGCTCCCAAAAACGTGATCGTGAGCCGCCACGGTCCCTCACGCCGGAGGTCCTCCAGCAGTGCCACCTGGTGCAGTTCTCCGGCCGGCGTCAGGTCGTAGCCGGTCTTTACCTCAAGACGGGTCGTGCCATGCGCGACCGCCGTTCGCAGGCGGTTTCGCGTCTGGGCCAGGAGTTCCGCGTCACTGGCCTCCCGGGTTGCACGCACCGTGCTGAGAATACCCCCTCCCGCGGCCAGTATCTCGAGGTAGGTGGCACCGCGTGCCTTCAGCGCCACCTCATGCGCGCGCTGACCCGCGAACAGGAGGTGCGTATGCGCGTCCACCAGACCGGGCGTGACGAGGCGCCCGCCGGCGCTTATCACGCGCGCACCGGAAACCGCCCGGCGCAGTTCCGATTCCGGGCCGATGACGGCCACGCGTCCATCTTTAATGGCCAGCGCCACGTGTCTCTCCACCAAAAACAGGTCCCGCTGGCGGACGCCCGGCCGCGGTTCTCCCGGGCGCACCAGCGCGCCGATGTCCACGACCAGAGAATCGGCGTCCACTATCATGGTTCCTCCCCCAGTCGGTGGGTCCAGAAGCTGCGCTCAATAATCTGCTCGGCCGTCACGTCCGTGAGCTGAAGATAATAGCGGGCGCTTTCGATGACGGCCTCCAGGGGCAGGAACCCCACCACTTCGGTCCGGACAACCTGGGCGCCGTAGCGGGCGGCCTCCCGCCTAACCAGATCAAGTGCCATTGGCATCGACGTCTTCTGGTAATCCACCAGGTTCATCGACACCTGCACGGGATGCTCCTCCCGCGATGGCGTTGTCATCGGAAGCGCCTTTACACCCACCAATCCCCCAGAGGATCCCCGCACCGCCCGCGCCACCTGCTCAGCCACATGCGGATCGCGCGTGGAGAGCCACGCGTTGAAGGCGATGAGGGGCGCCCTCGCCCCGACCGCGACCGCGCCGCCCGTGAGGTGCGGGGATGCGGGTCCGTAGTCTGGCCGGTGCCGAGCATCAGCCATCCAGGCCCCTAGGTCTTCGAATTGGGCCTGACGCACACGGGCGAGGTTCACCCGGTCCCGGCTCCTGGCTGCCCGCTCATAGAGGTAGACCGGCAGGCCGAGCTCCGATCCGAGGCGTCCTCCGAGCTCTTGAGCCATCTGCACGCAGTAGGCCATGGGCGTCTCATCGATGGGTACGAACGGCACCACATCCACCGCCCCCATGCGGGGGTGGCTTCCCTCGTGAACTCGCAGGTCAATGAGCTGAAGCGCCGTGCGAGCGGCGTCGAAGAGTGCCTCGACGACGTCCGCTCCCTCGCCCGCCAGCGTCATGACCGCACGATTGTGGTCGGGATCGGCAGAGAGGCCCAACACGCGGACCCGGGGCCTGCGCGCGGCATCCAAGAGCGCCTGCAGGACCGCTGGACGCTTTCCTTCACTAAAGTTCGGCACACACTCGACCAGCACTTGGCTTGCCCCCACCTGCGTCCGATTTGGCGACGGCGGCCGTCTGAGGTCTCGTCTCTCTCCTTACTGCGCGATCGCCTGCTTCACATACGGTGTCATGCTGTTTACCGACAGGAGGGCCCCCGGCTGCACGTGCGTGATGCGCCCGTCCGCCCCGATAAAGATGGAGACCGGAAGCTGCGAAACGTCGTAGGTCGTGGCCACCGAGCCGGTCTTGTCCAGCAGCACGTCGTACGTGATGTGATGCGCCGTAAGCCAGCGCATCACAGTCGGCTGGGACTCCTGCAGGTCGACGCCAAAAATGGTGATCTTATTGCCGTACAGTTGATGGATGCGTTCCATGTCCGGCATCTCGGTCCGACACCACGGGCACCAGGTGGCCCAGAAGTTGAGCCACACGGCATGGCCGCGGAGGCTCCACAGGGTCACCGTCCGCCCGTGAATATCCTCGAGGGTAAAGTTGGGCGGGTAGTCACCCACCCGGAGTCCCACCGGCGCCTTGCGGCCCACTGTCGAGACGCGTGCCGGCGATGGCCGGTGGGGCGCTACTACGGGGGCGAGGATGTACCCGGCGTACCCCGCCGCGGCCGCGAGCACGAGCGCGGTCACGATGCGCTGCCAAGATGAACGCACCAACACGGACCAATCCCCCCACCATGGAAATAACCGGGCGCTAGTGCGTCCGACGGATCAAAAACGTGTACCTATCCTGCTCCTGCGATGCTTGCACCAACTCATGGCCCGTACTGCGCGTCCAGGCTTCGAAGTCGGCCACGGAACCGGGGTCGGTGGCCAGCACCTCTACCAGGGCGCCTACCGGCACGCTGTTGAGGCCTTTCTTGGCGCGGATGACGGGCAACGGACATGCAAGCCCGCGCGCGTCGACGACGACCGCCGAGTCGATCTCCATGCCGCCACGCCCCCGTCGTCCAGATTGCTCTCATTGTACCGTTGTACCATCGGTGCTGGGCAGCACCCGGGAAAAGTTGGGGCCTTTAACGGCCAGCGTAACTTGCTTACTTTCCGGAAGGATTGTGCTACCATGGCGTGGGGGAGTCTCGATGAAAGATAGAGAGGCCATGTGCCCGAAGTTCGAGGCGGCTATGAAGCTTCTCGGCAAGCGCTGGACCGGCCTCGTCATCCGGGTTCTGCTGGACGGACCCGCTCGGTTCTCGGAAATGGCGGGGCAGATCCCCGAAATGTCGGATCGTATGCTGGCGGAGCGTCTCCGAGAACTAGAGGCGGAGGACGTCGTGCGTCGCGATGTGTACCCGGAAACGCCGGTTCGCATCGAGTACTGTCTGACAGATAAGGGTCGTGCGCTCGCGCCCGTGATGGAGCAGGTGCATGCTTGGGCTGACGCATGGCTGCTGGCAGCATCAACGACGGCCTGAGCACGCGTCAGATTTCTTAAGCGGGACCGCGGCCTCGCCCGGGCGCCGCTCCGCTGCATATTTGCACCCCGGCCGACACCGCCCTGAATGCCGGAACGCTTTTCTTATCTACAAATGCGCTCGCAAGCGGTCGAGCGACACTTCCCAGTAGGTCGTCTCCGGCCCCGGCACAAACCCCAGCGCCTCGTTGATCTTCCCGATGGCCGCATTCCCGGCCGCATTGGTCGTCACCATGAAGTGCGCCAGCGGACACTCGGCCATGACCCGCTCAATCATCGAAGCCTTCATCCATCGCCCGAGCGCGCGGCCGCGATGCGCGCGGTCTACCACCGTGCCCCCGACCCCTACAAGGGTCGGATCGTCGGCACTCCACCCCACCGATGTCCTGCCAACCAGACGACCGCTTTTCTTCTCGCGGGCATAAATCACCCAACGCATCATGCCGGACCGTTGGGCCCCGGCCTTCTGTGCGCTCACCACTTTGACGCTCGCCCGCCGTTCGGCCTCGGAGCCTCCTCCCACGGGAGCCGCATCCAAGAGTTCGTGCAGCAGGTGGCGTGAGTCAGCTTGGAGCGCCTCGGGTATGGCTCCGCTCACGAACAGAAGATCGTATCCCAGGGCGTGATGCGCTCCTTGTCTCGTCAGGCGACCGATATTGGCCCGATCGACCGTGAATAGGTCCAATCGCCTTTCCCGCACAACCTGCAAGACGTCCGCGTCCAAGCGATGGCAGAACGCCCCGCCCGCCGGCACGGCGTCGGCCGTCCAGCCGCGAAGATGAGTTTGGCCATGGGTGACGGCAAAACCGGCAGCGC
>JAJZYZ010000134.1 GCA_021797815.1 Bacillota bacterium | reverse complement strand
GGCAGGTCAGGCACGATGAGACCGGTCACCCCGGCGTCCCGGGCCGCGTCTAGGAAGCGGTCGGCGCCGTAGGCCAGGACGGGATTGATGTACGTGAGCAGCACCACCGGCGGCGCCTCGCGTCCCACCGCCCCAATGGCGGAAAAGAGGTCGGCCAGCCGATACTCGCCCCGGAGCGCCTCTTCGGCCGCGTGCTGCACGACCGGTCCGTCCGCCAGCGGGTCTGAGAACGGCACCCCCACCTCGACGAGGTCGGCCCCGGCGCGAGACGCCGCTCTGAGCTGCGGGCCGAGACTCTCCAGGCTGGGGTAGCCGGCCGTTACATACGGCATGAGCGCGGCCCGCCCCTCGGCCCGGGCCCGGGCAAATGCTTGTGCGATGCGCGCGGTACCCGAGCACGCTGCCGCCGCCCGGCTGTTGCTTTCCTTCATTCGCCCACCTCCCCCTTTCGTGCGCCGCGCTCCAGCGCGGCCACCTGGTCCACGTCCTTGTCCCCCCGGCCCGAGAGATTGATGATAATGGGCTCGTTCTCCGAAAGTCGCCCCGCCTGCTTCAGTACCCAGGCTACGGCGTGCGCGCTCTCCAGGGCCGGGATGATGCCTTCAAGCTCCGACAGACGGTGAAACGCCAAAAGCGCCTCTGCATCCGTAATCGCTTCGTAGCGGGCACGCCCGGTCTCCCGATAGTAGGCGTGCTCCGGTCCCACCCCGGGGTAGTCAAGCCCTGCCGAGACGGAATGGGCCGGCAGCACCTGCCCTTCATCTGTCTGCAGAAGATAGCTGAAGGCACCGTGCAGCACGCCCGGTCGCCCGCGCACGAGGCTTGCCGCATGCCGTCCCTGAAGACCCTCACCGGCCGCTTCCACCCCCACCAGCTCCACCGCATCATGGCGAAAGGGGTAGAAGAGGCCCATGGCGTTTGAACCGCCGCCCACCGGGGCCACCGCCATCCCGGGCAGCCGTCCCGCCGTCTTGACCATCTGACGACGCGCCTCCTGCCCGATCACGGACTGGAAATCGCGCACCATGGCCGGGTAAGGGTGGGGGCCCACCACCGATCCGATGATGTAGTAGGTGTCGCGGACATTGGTCACCCAGTCTCTGATCGCCTCGTTGGTGGCGTCCTTCAGGGTGGCGGTGCCGCTGGTGACCGGGTGCACGGTCGCTCCCAGCAGATTCATCCGATAAACATTCAAAGCCTGCCGCTCGACGTCCACCTGGCCCATATACACCTCGGCGCGCATGCCCAGGAGCGCAGCCGCGGTGGCAGCGGCCACCCCGTGCTGCCCCGCGCCGGTCTCGGCGATGATGCGGGTCTTGCCCATACGGCGGGCGAGGAGCGCCTGACCGAGGGTATTGTTGATCTTGTGGGCACCGGTGTGGTTCAGATCCTCGCGCTTCAAGTACACGGGCGCCCCCACCACCGCAGAAAGGCGGGCCGCATAGGTGAGGGGACTCGGCCGCCCCACGTAGTCGCGCAGGAAGCCGCGGAGCTCGCGGGTAAAGGCGGCGTCATGCCTGGCCGCCTGATATGCGCTCTCCAACTCCAAAAGCGCCGGGATCAGGGTTTCGGGGACATACTGCCCGCCAAACCCCCCGAACCGCCCCCGCCCATCCGGTACCCGTGCCACCCGCTTCATGCCATCGCCTCCCGTGCCTGCGCCACAAACTGCCGCATCAGCGCCGCATTCTTTACCCCGTCCACCTCGACACCGCTTGATACGTCCACCCCGTCCGGGTTCAGGATCTGTACCGCGCGGCCGACATTGTCGGGACGGAGGCCGCCTCCCAGCCAGAAAGGTCCCGTGGGCCGCGCGACCCGCTCCCAGGGCAACGCCGTCCCGGACCCCGGCGCTGGCCCGTCCAGATGCAGGATGTCGGCGCCCGCCCGATCTTCCTCCGACTGGCCGGGTCTGATAGACAGAAGATGGTGGGCCCGCGCCCGCTGCAACCAGTCCGGGATCGGCGCGTCATACACCTGGAGGCCCGCCCACGGAACCTTCCAGATTTCTGCCCAGACCACATCGGAGGCTCCGCGGAGCACGGCCACGAGACGCTGCGGCCATGCCTCCGCCCATCGGGCCGCGTCCCCGATGGCCACCTGGCGCCGCGCCGGGCCCAGGATCACGCCGACCAGGTCGGCTCCCGCCGCGAGCGCATCTTCCACCTGCTCGCGGCTCCTGATGCCGCAGATCTTTACGACGCCCACCGGACCACCTCCCGCACGAGGCCGGATCCTCCGGTCATGACGGCCTGTCCCACCAGCACCCCCCGAAATCCGGCCGCGGCCAGCTCCTTGACCTGCTCCAGGGTGCGGATGCCGCTCTCCGAGATAGCGAGGACGCCCCGGGGCATCCGCGACGCCAGGTCAAGCGAGCGCTCGACGTCCGTACGAAATGTGTCGAGATCGCGATTGTTGACGCCGATAAGCCGGGCGCCGGCGGATGCGGCACGATCCAGCTCTCCCCCGTCATGCACTTCCACCAGCACGTCCGCTCCGAGCCGGTCGCCGGCCGCCAGAAGTTCGTGGAGCTCCTGGTCTGTCAGGATGCGCACGATCGCGAGCACGGCATCGGCGCCGGCCCGGACGGCCTCGGCCACCTGCAGCGGGTGGAGCAGGAAGTCCTTCCGCAAGAGCGGGAGGGAACTTACGGCCCGCGCCGCCTCGAGATGTGCGAGGGATCCGCCGAAGAATGTGGGTTCCGTCAGCACGGACATGGCGGCCGCGCCGGCTTCCTCATAGAGCCGGGCGCGCGCCGCCGGGTCATACACCCCGGCCTCCAGGCGGCCGGCCGAGGGCGAGCGCTCCTTGCTCTCGGCGATGATGGCGAACCGCCGCCCGGCAATGGCGGATACCAGCCGGTGCCGTCTGTGTTCGGCCAGCGGGTGGACGTCCCCCAGGCCCGGATCCTCGAGGGCCCGCCGCGCGCGCGCCCGGGCCTGCTCCGTTAGGTCCTCCAGGAAGTGCGCCGGCGCGGTCATACCGGCACCTCCCGCCACACGCGGAGAGCCTGAAGCACCTCGAATGCG
>JAJZYZ010000133.1 GCA_021797815.1 Bacillota bacterium | reverse complement strand
AGGCACGCCGCCAGCGTTCGTCCTGAGCCAGGATCAAACTCTCCAGGCTGAGACGTGCGGCCTCGCGGCCGCCCGCCTCGGATGTTCGTTGGTGTGTGGTACACGCTGACCAGTTGTCAAGGACCGGGTGTCGCACACGCGACAGCATCAGCTATCTTACGCCCACGGTGTGGGCGATGCAAGCCTAAAGATCGGCAGTCGAGCCTATTGCCTCGCCAACCTTTTCAAAGCGTCTCGCGGTACGGCATCGCGAAACAGGCGCGGTGACCCGCGCCCAAATTTCGAAGCGCCGCGGCCCGCCCAACACCAAAGGCATAGGAGACCGGGATCCTGGCCGCCGCCTCGAACGCGGCCGGCTGTCTCTATCCTATATCGCCTGTCAGCGCCCCTTGCGGCGACGCATCCGCCCGTAGAGGAAGGGCACCAGCCTGGTGACCGACGCCTCGAGGGCATACGGCCAGAGGCCATCGCGAAAGGCGGCACGCAAGGCCTGCCGCGCATGTTCGCGGTCGTGCAGCAGGGCGAGCGCCACGAAGAAGCGGAGATGATGCCAGGCTTCGAGCTCACGGAATCTCGCCCGCGAAAGCGGGGCCCCAGCACGATGTTTGTCGAGGAGAAGGAGCATGGTCTCGTAGACGCGCCAGACATCCTTACTGTAGCCGCTGGCCCGGTCACGATAGATCACAAACGGCCAGTCAATCTTCACCACGCCCCCGGCTTGCGCGAGGCGCACCCACAGATCCCAATCCTCTGCCCCGTCCACCTCGGGATCGAAGCCTCCCACCTCCCGCAGCAGAGGCGTGCGGACGAGTACGGTGGACGTTTGAAACCGGTTGAGGGCCAGAAGTTCCGTATAGCCAAGTGTCGTCGTCGGAAGTTTGTCCACCGCCGGCACATCGGCCGGCAGCTCATGCGCTGTACGAACCCAGTCGGTCGCGACGAGTCCCAGGGAGGGGGTGCGATCCAGCAAAGAGAGCTGCCGTTCCAGCTTGGTGGGAACCCAGATGTCGTCGGCGTCCAAAAACGCCACATACGGCTGGCTGGCCGCTTCGATACCGGTGTTCCGCGCCCGACTGGGACCCCCGTTACTCCGGGCGATGAGAGTCACGGCCGAACCGAACCGATCTCGGACCAGAGTGGCCGTGTCGTCCGTCGACCCATCGTCCACCACCAGAATTTCCGCCGGCCGGAGGGTTTGAGTCAGAAGAGACGTAATGGCGTCGGCCACATACTCGGCATCGTTAAATGTGGGGACGACGACGGAGACCGGTGCCGGACTCGAGACGGCCATCAGGTACTTCTCTCCAGGCGTCGCTGCATGGCGGAGGCCGCGGCGTTGCGGTCGTCCATATGGACGATCCGGTTGGCGCCGAAGTATTGCTCCTCCTCCGGCCCGCGACCGGTGATGACGATGACGTCCCCTGCCAAGGCTGTCTCGACCGCCAGGGAAATGGCGCGGGTGCGATCCAACTCGAGAGCGAAGGGTTCCTTGCCTTCCGCCTTGATGCCCTCCGTCAGGGACTGTGCGATCTCGGCCGCCGACTCTTGATTCGGGCTGTCGGCGGTCACGATCACCTCGTCGGCCAAGCGGCCCGCGATACCGCCCATAATGGGCCGCTTGCCGCGGTCGCGACCTCCACGTGCCCCAAAAACGAGCCACAGCCGGCCTTGGGGTTGCAGAAGGCCACGCACGGTCTGCAGCACCTGGGTCAGCCCATCCGGTGTATGCGCATAGTCGACAAGCACCGTTAGTCCATCTCCCTGCGCGGCGACCTGGAAACGGCCCGGCACTTCGGGCAAGTCGGGAATCAGGGCAGCCATGGCATCGGGATCCAGCCCGAGCGCCAGACCCGCGGTCCACGCGGCGAGCACGTTATACACGTTGTATCGTCCCGGGAAGGGAATGTGGACCGTACGGGAATGCGCATCCCCCTCCTGTTCGATGGCGACGGCCGTGTGCCAGGCGTCTTCAGCCAGGATGCGGCCACGGACGTCGCCGCGGGCTACCCCGTACGTCATGACACGGGCCGTGACGTCCTGAGCAATGCGGGGCGCGTAGGGATCATCGGCATTCATGACCGCGATCCCGTCGTCAAGCAAAAGCTCGACGAACAAACGGGCTTTGGCGGCGATGTAGTTGTCCATGGTCTTGTGATAGTCAAGATGCTCGCGGGTGATATTGGTCAGCACGGCCACTTTGAAAGGAACACAGTCGACGCGGCTTTGAACCAGACCGTGGGAGGAGACCTCGATGACGGCGTATTGAAGCCTCCGCCGAACCATCTCTGCCAAAGCCCCCTGGACTCGCGTGGCGCGCGGGGTAGTCAGATGCGACTCTTCCACGTGGCGGAGTCCGGTGAGGTTCTCGACGCTCGACAGCATGCCCGCCGGGTGATTCGTTCCCTCGAGAAGATGGCGGATCCAGTACACGACCGACGTCTTGCCGTTGGTGCCGGTCACACCGGCAACGATCAAGCGACGGGCGGGATCGCCATAGAAACGAGCGGCGAGAGCGGCCTCTGCCTTCCTCGTAGAGATAACCTGCACGGTAGGAATAGGAGAGTGGGGCAGGGGCCGTTCGATGATGGCTGCAATGGCGCCACGTGCCGCGGCATCGTCAAGAAAATCATGACCATCGCGGTCATGGCCCTCGATGGCTACAAAAATGTTTCCAGGCTCGATAGTGCGCGAGTCGCTTTGCACCCCGGTCACATCCGGCCCTAGGTGCCATTGGCCTTCCGGGTCGAGGTAGACGGACGGTTGGCTCATGAAACCCCCTCCGTCACTCGATGCGACTGTGATGATCCCCAGCCGCAAGCCGCGTCTTATGCAAAAGCCGCCGGTCGGGGGACCCGCGGCGGGGAACCCTCACAACTGCACAGGAGGAAGATCTCGACCGATTAGTACGGCCTCGCTCCAACGGTTACCCGCTGTCCACGGACCGCCTATCTACCCGGTGGTCTACCGGGGGTCTCTCAGTCCTCGCGGGACTGTGGACACCTCATCTTGGGGCAGGTTTCGCGCTTAGATGCGGTCAGCGCTTC
>JAJZYZ010000132.1 GCA_021797815.1 Bacillota bacterium | reverse complement strand
CCGGTCACCGACGACATGTTCTCCGCCAGGGCGAGGGCCGGATAGGCGCGGCGCTCGTGCTGGAAGCGGCCGACCAGTTCGGCGGCGATATGCTGGGCGTCGGCGGCGCTGCCGCCGTTTCCGGCCACCAGCATTTTGTGGCCGGACGCCACCACCTGGTGCGCCAGGGTCATGACCGACGCCAGACGGTTCATGAAGGCCCGGTCGCCCAGGATGGCGGCCTTGGGGGCGATGCTGTCTCGAACCCCCTCTTGCGCCATCTCCAAAAATTCAAGAGGCATGCGTCAGTAAACCCCCTGCCGTGTAGTCGGAAACACGGGCCTGCGGTTCGGACGATCCTTTCGACCGGCGCGCGCAAACCCGACAGGTCAAAGTATACGGCGGAACCGGGTGTGGCCGGAAATCGGGCCAGCGCGCCAGCCACCGCCGGTCAGCGGGTCTGCGGTCCGGACACGAGCGGAACCCGGCCTCCGCCAAACCGGCTCGGAAGCGTCGCCTTCGGTTCACCGCCGGGACGTTCCGGCGACTCCGGCTCCTCGTCCGTCTCCCCATGCCGCTCAGGGTCGCGATGTCGTACGGGGGGAAGACGGGAACCTGAAAGGAGGGTCGAGCCCGGCCGGATGTGGCCATACGGCCGTCCGGGTCCTAGCCCGACGTCGGTGACGACCGCCCGGGCCAGCACGCCGGCCCTGCATTCACGTAACCGTCGGACACGATCTACTCCGAAAAGTGCGCGGACGGTCCGACATTCTCGCGCCGTCGACTGCCTCACAGCCGAGCCTCACGCAGGACCCCGGCCAGTGTCGCGGCGACGTTCTCTTCATGGAACTTCGAGCAACCCCAAAGTCCGCTGCCAGACGGGTATGTCCATTTACATCGTCAAACACCTTCAAAGGCACGGCTCACACGGAGGCGCGCGTGCTGAAGGGCGTCGGCGGCTGTGGCGAAGGCGAGGAGAGAAGTCAGGGGGCACGCCGCAGGTCGAGCATCAGGCACTCCGGTCCGGCCACGACGCTGCGCGCGGCCTGAGATCGTCGGCCGGCATCACCACCGGCGAAGCTCACGTCTCGAAGATTCGGATCTCCGTTATCTGTCTATCCGGCTAGGGACTCGTCGCCAAAGCGTGGGCGTGTTCGGCCCGTCAAAGGCCGCACGGGAGGGGTCCTTCGGCCGCGGGCAGCGAGCCGCGTCAGGTTGCGGTTGGGGGGACAGGCTCCATCGTCCCCTGTTCCAGCTGCGGCTTGCCGCGGCCGGGGTGCGACCACTGCACGCCCAGGACGGCGGCCACGATCGAGAGATACCGGACGACGAGGCCCCACGGGTAGACGTAGACGCCGTACGCGTTCGCGTTGGGGGAATGCGTGGCCATAAGCCGCAGGATGGTAAAGGAATTGAAGTCGTCCGTGAGTCCGGAGAAGGAGAACACGGCCAGCGTCCAGATGGGCCAGTCGGCCAGCGCCGCGAAGGCCAGAAGCCAAAGCGTGTACTGGGGCGAGTAGACTTTGTTGACAAACAGGAACACGGCAAACAGAAGCGCCGCGGCATGATAGATGGAGCCACCCCGCGCGACGAGGCGCGCCGTAATCCCGGCCGTCACCAGGACGGCGAGGAGGGACAGGGCGTCCACGACCGGCGTCGACGTGAGGTGAATCCAGTGGTTCTCCCAGATGTCGGCGCCGACCGGGCGCGTCGCATTGAAGGAGAAGAACAGACTCCAGTTCTTCCAGTTGGCGAGGGCAAACGGCACGTTCAGGATGAGCGAGGAGAGGCCAAAGAGGCCCACCATGCGCTTTAGGCGAGCGCGCTGGCCGGTGGTCCAGAGCGCGATGGCGATATAGGGCAGATAGAAGACGGGAAAGAGCTTGAAAAATACCGCGCCCGCAAAAACGACCGCCGACAGGTCGTAACGCTTGTGCTCATACGCCCAGAGCGCCCACGCCATCAAGAAGATGCCCAAAACGTCCCAGTTCATGATGCCGTACGCCAGGAACAGGGGGGAGAGGGCAAATCCCCAGGCCGCGTGCGGCCGCCACTCCACGAGCCACCGGAACGTCGCCAGCGCGGCCGCCCACATGACGACTGCCGTCACCAGGAGATAGCCGAAGAGACCCGGCGCAAAGGCGGCGAGCCACATGAAAATGCCCATCAGGACCGGGTATTCGATGGGGGTGGTGATGTAGGGAAGCGCATGTGTGAACAGCTGGTGCCCGTTGTAGAGGCTCACCACATCGGAGTAGGCCATGTGGGCATAGGCCCACAGATGGTAGGCCGAGCCGTTGTTGGTGGTGGAGGCGAGGCCGCGGGCGATCCCGCGCGGCGGCATCGTGCGGATGAAGGCCCACACGAACCACCCGGTGATAACGGCGCTTCCGATGCCAAGCTGCCACCGTCTCGACTGCACTTCTGTTACGTCATCCCTTTCACACGCGAGTGACCGCGAGCCGGCCGACACCCTCGTCTATCGGCCGCCTCGAACCGTATCTAAAACGCCTGCCGCCGCGTTCATGTTGCGGCGGTCAGAAACCACTCCGTCGATTGTCCACGCGCGACGTGGAACGTGCAACCCATCCAGGTGGCTCAGGAATGCCGCAATCGGCGAGGTCGGGCGACCGCCGCTGTGGATATGAGCCGCAGGCGCGGAGCACCGGCATCCCCTCGTGACGACCGGCGCCTTGCTTGATGGCTTCCTCAAGACGCGTGCCCGCTATTTGTCGAGGGGCCCTGCCAGGCCCCCAAGACTGCGGCCCCGCTTGCGAGGACCGCGAGCAGGAAAAGCAGGGAAGCCACGACGGCAGGCCACGGTGGTTCGATGCGTACCGAGAACACTTCGCCCGTGACGGTCGACATGGTGGGCAGCAGCACGTCCGTGTAGAAAGGGAGAAGGCCAACCCCCAAGAGAACTGCTCCGACGGCCAATGCCGCGAGCGTAAACGAATTGCGTGCCCATCTCCACCGTGCGGCGAATCCTGCAGCGCCGAAGACGGCGGCCGCCGCGCAGAGCGACGCGACGTTGCTGGCCGTAAGCGATATCCACCCGAGGTGAGATCGTTCGATCGCGCTGACGGCGTGCGCGGACCATGGAAGTAGGAGGCGCTCCACTCCTGCGGC
>JAJZYZ010000131.1 GCA_021797815.1 Bacillota bacterium | reverse complement strand
TGATGGCCGCCCTCTACCAGACCCTCGATATCTTCCGGCACCGGGCGGCTCCCGGTCGCGATGACTAAAAAGTCGTACGGCAGTTCCATGCCGTCCGACATGATCACCTGGTGCTGGCCGGGGTCCACACGGTCGGCCTCGCCCTCCACCAGGTGAATCCGGCGATCGAGGACCTGGCGCTCGGGACGCTTCGCGTCCGCCGGGATGGCCAGATCAAACGCCACATACAGAAACGACGGCTGATACACGTGCTGTTCGACGTTGGAAATCACGGTGAGCTCGACCTCGCCGGCGTCCACCTCCTGGTGGAGTTGACGCGCCATCTGGTTCGCGACGATAGCGCCTCCGGTCCCGCCTCCAAGAATGACCACTCGCTTCAACCGCGCGCCTCCTCGGCCTTTGTCTGCGGGCAGGGACGCTACCGGGCCTTCTTGACCTGGATCTTGTAAACGCCGGCGTCTTCCGTGCTGCTCACCAGTTCATGGCCAGCCCGCGCCACCCACTCCGGGATGTCCTTGGCCGACCCCCGATCCGACGACCATACTTCCAGCACGGTACCGACGACCTCCCGGCGGATATTCTTGATAAGCTCCATCAGCGGACCCGGGCAGTACGAGCCCCGGGCGTCGATAACTTTGACCGTGTCCATCCGCGGCCTCCTCTCTGGACGCCATTTCCCCAAGAGCATCCGGTGAGCCAGCAGAACCTGGCTCTCGCGGTCTTACAGGGCGATAGTCGTTCCGGTCGCTGTCTTGCCGAGAAACCCCGCGACTCCCATAACGTCGTCGAAGATGGGCGCCAGGTCCTCGAGGGTCCAGCCGTAGAGATCGGCCACCAGGCTGCAGGCGTAGATGGTGACGTCGCCAAAGCCCTTGGCCTGGTTCAGAAGCGCGAGGTAATCATCCCCGCCAGACTCCTCAAGCTTCCGGCCCACCTCACCCTTACGCACTGTGGCGCGAATCGCCGGATCGCGATGAAACGCGGGCAGTGCCTCCATCGACACGAACACATTGACTGGCATGTCGAAGCTTGCGGCTACCGCCGCCATCATCGCCCCGGCGTGAAGCTTCGCGTACTCCCCCGACAGCAGGATGAGATTCATCTCGGCTGGTGCCTCCTTGGGTACCCTAGTGTGGTGCTTTAGTCTGGTGCCCCGCGTGGTCCCCGTGTGGGGGTCGCTCGGGGCCTGTTTGTCTAAAGAATCCCCGATGCGCATTGGGCATGGGCAAAGTCCACACGGAGCATATGTAAGGCACCGCGCTCGGCGTAATGGGCGTTGGGCGCGATAACGCCGGCTCGAAGGCACTCCCCGCGGCACCGGTACGGACCAGGAGGGTGGTGCCGTGTGTTCTCCCGCCAGCAACTGAACGTCGCCGACCGGGCGGTCATTGGACGTCTGCCGCATGCTCCGCCTGGGGTACGACGCGGGTGCTGAAATGGCGCACAAGCGGCCCGCCTGGCCGTCGAGCCGCCTGAGGCTCAGGCATACGCTGGTTTTGAGCGTGGGGCACGAAGAGACGGCGCGCCAGGGCACGTTAAGCGATCGCTCCACGGAAGCGGCCCGTGCCGGCTCGGACCGGGGGGTCGGCCGCGGCACCGCCAGGGTTTTCCGGTGAAGGGCGCCCGCCGCCGTCGACTCCGGTCTCTCATTGCCATGAGCGTGATGGCGGCGGCGGACGTGGGATCTCAGGTTTAAGGGAGGCTCGATGCGTGAGCGCGGCCGGGTCGGATGGGGAAACCCTCTTCATTCATAAGAAGGCGGGGCACGATGCCCTGCCGCCGCCTGGTCCCCCGCCGCGCTTTGTCGGCGGATCGGGGATCGTGTGGGCCGTGGCGCACGCCATCAATGACGGCTACCCTTCCCTGTACCTCGCCCTCCTGCCGGTGATGATGATCCGCTGGCACTTCACCGTGGCTCAGGCGGGGCTGCTGGCCGGTGTGCTGGCGCTCTCCACGCAGGCTCTCCAACCTTTTTTGGGCGCCTGGGCCGATCGCCGCGGCGGCCCCTGGTTTATTGTGGGCGGACTTCTCCTCGGCGGCCTCGGGGCTGCGGAGGGGCTCGCATGGGCGCCATCCTATACGGTCTTTGCCGGCGCGCTTCTTTTGGCGGGACTCGGCAACGCGGCGTTCCATCCGCACATGGCGGCTCTGGTCGCCCAGGGCAACCCCGCCTCGCAGGGACGGCGCATCAGCGTCTGGATGGTGAGCGGGATGATTGGTCACGCTCTGGCGCCCTTGGCGGTCGTGTGGGCGTGGCAGGGGGCGCATCGGATCGGGCTCGCCATGCTGGCGGTCCCGGCCCTCTTCGCCGCGGCCTTCTTGTGGGGGCCGGCCCGGCGTCTCCCCCCACCGGAAGTCCGCCCGGCCCCGTCGTGGTCCAGGGTGTGGCGAGGGGTACATCGGCGCGCGGCGCCATTCTTTCTCGTCATCGTGCTGCGGAATCTTGGCACCGCGAGTCTTCTGACGCTCCTGCCGATCCTGTGGCATGCCCGCGGCGGGTCTCTCGCCTACAGTGGCGTCCTCTTGACGGTGGTCTACGGAACCGGCATGGGCGGCAACCTGGTGGGCGCGCGTTTCTCCGACCGGGTGGGACCGCGCCCGGTTCTCGCGGTCTCCCTGAGCATCGCGGCCGTGGCGGCTTCAGCCTGGGCGGTCGGCGCGGACACCGGGTGGGGTTTCTGGGTGCTTGTGGGACTCTTTGGACTCGCGGCCAACGGCGCCGGCGCAACCCTCCTCGTTTATGGCCAGCGGCTGTTCCCCGGCCAGGCCGCGATGGCATCCGGCCTGACCATAGGGGTCGGCAACACGCTCGGTGCGATCGGTGCCTGGGGATGCGGCGCAGTGGCCGCGCGCTTTGGCCTTCCGACCGGCATTCTGGCCGCCACAGTCTGCCTTCTCGCGGCCGTCCTCCCCTCTTCACGCCTCTCGGCTGATGGAGCTCCGGACGGCCTTCTGTGAGTCCGGGGTCGCCTTAACACTCCCGCTTCGCACCGCGGCACCACGCTCGGGGGGCGGGGTCTTGGCGGACCGGCGCGGTCCTCGCTCCGTGTGCAACTCGATCCCCAGTCCGATGTGCGACGGTGTGATGCGGCGTTCAATATAATGAGGAGGCGAGAGG
>JAJZYZ010000010.1 GCA_021797815.1 Bacillota bacterium | reverse complement strand
GGGACGCATACCTGCCCCGCCGCCGCGCCGGTGGACGCCGCCATCCTTGGCCTTTCTGGGCCGACCGGCAGACCCGTCGTTCGGGACCGTGCGTGCCTTCGACCGTACGCGGGCGGGGGCCGGCCTTGATGCCATCCTGGTCCCCCATCGCCGGGAGACGGATGGCTCGTTCCTGTACCTGGAAGTCTACACGCCCAGCGGGATTCGGTACCTGTACGGATCGCCGGATCCCACACCGGAGGACCTGCCGGTCGCCATCGAGGTGCCGTTGAACGCGCACCCCCAAGCGGTGCCGCCGGCGAGCACAGAGGGGGGTACGACCTGAGCGACCGCGGATATGGGCCTCCGTACGGAGGCCCTGAGTTGCCTGTTGTGGATCTATGAGCATGAGCGGGTATGAACGCCACCCGCCGCGAAGGCGGACCGGACCGATCGGCCGACCATTCCCCTTGACACCTACCCCGCAGGAGCGGTCCCGGCCAGAACAGTGGGAGCGCCGCCGCCCCACCGGGACTATCACCACCACGAGGTTATCGAGCAAGAGAAGCGTGGAACGCTGGAACGGCTCTCCCTATCGGTGGATGCCCAGGGTGCCGGAGATCGTCCTCAGCGCGCCGAGCTCTCTTCGAACCGGATTGGTTCGTCTCCGACATCCACGGGAACGGCCGTCGGGGGTACCGGTCGCCCGCGCTTCCGACAGTGGTCCTGCGGCGGTCGCCGTGTGCTTGGCGATGACGGGCGCACCCCATCTCCACAGGCTCCCGGCGATGCGCGCGGCGTCCATAATCAAGGCCGCCCATCTCATAGGCGGTCACGCCGGCAGGGCGCTGGCCTCCGGGGCGAGACCACCCGATGTTGTCGGGAGCGGTCGCCGAGTCAGAAGTTTTATCGAGCCACAACATCTCCGCCCTTATTGCGATAGCCTGTAGTGTGTCACCGGGTTTCACGCCCGCATGCGGGGCTGATCCGGTATCGGTTTTTGCCGCGAGTCCGAAGCGGCAGTGGCCAGAGTCAGGATGGCGGGTCGAATTGATAAGATTGGGGCAGGAGGGAGAACGAATGGACGATCGCCGCACGCTTCCGCTTCTCCCGCTCCGGGGCGTCATCCTGTTTCCCGACATGGTCGTGCCGCTGGAGGTGGGCCGTGAGCGCTCGCTGTCGGCGCTCGATGCCGCGATGGAGGGGGACCGCCGCCTCATCTTCGTCTCGCAGCGCGATGCCCGCGACAACGATCCCGAACCCGACGCCCTCTACCAGATTGGCGTGGTGGGGCGCGTCAAGCAGGTCGTGCGGACGCCCGGCGGGAGTGCCAAAGTAGTGGTGGAGGGTGTCGCCCGCGCCCGCGTCGATGCCATCGTGCAGTCGACGCCGCACTACGTGGCCGAGGTACAGCTCATCGAGGAATCGCCGCTGGTGGACGGGCTCGAGGAGTCAGACCAGGAACTTTTGGAAAGTGTCAGCCACCTTTTTGAAGCGTACGTGAAGAACGCCCGGCACCTGTCTTCCGACGCGACCGTGGTCGTTTCGGCCGAAGATCCGGGAAGGCTCGCCGACACCATCGCGGCATCGTTGGACGTGGAGCCGTCCCGGAAGCAGGACGTCCTGGAAACGCTCGATCCGCGCGAGCGGCTCCGTCGCGTGCAGGGAATGCTTGACCACCAGATGGGTGTGCTGGATTTAGACCGCCGCATCAATGTGCGCGTCCGCCGGCAGATGCAGAAGAGTCAGCGCGAATACTACCTGCGTGAGCAGTTGAAAGCCATCCAGCGCGAACTCGGAGAGGCGGGCGAGGAAGCGTCCGAGGTGGAGGAGCTCCGCGCCCGGCTCGAGGCTAAAGCTCTCCCGGAGATTGTCAGCGAAAAGGCCACCCGAGAGGTGGACCGGCTCGAGAAGATGCCGCCGATGGCGGCTGAGGCCGTGGTGGTGCGCACGTATGTGGACTGGCTCCTCGAGCTCCCCTGGCTTGACGCGACCGAGGATCAGATAGACGTCAAGACGGCTGAGACCGTGCTGGATGAAGACCACTACGGTCTCGACAAGGTCAAGGAGCGCATCCTCGAGTACCTGGCCGTGCGCGCCCTGGCGCCCGGTCTTCGAAGCCCCATCCTGTGTCTTTTGGGGCCACCGGGAGTAGGCAAGACGTCGCTCGCCAAGTCCATCGCACGGGCCACATCCCGGAAGTTCGTGCGGGTGTCGCTCGGCGGGATCCGGGATGAGGCGGAGATTCGCGGACACCGGCGCACATATGTGGGCGCCATGCCTGGCCGTATCCTGCAGGGGATGCGGCAGGCCGGATCCATGAACCCGGTGTTCTTGCTGGATGAGATTGATAAGATGGCTGTGGACTTTCGCGGTGACCCCTCGGCGGCTCTTTTGGAAGTGCTGGACCCAGAGCAGAACCAGAACTTCTCCGACCACTATGTGGAGCTGGCCTTTGACCTGTCGCGCGTCCTGTTTATCACGACGGCCAATGTCGTCCACCAGATCCCGCGACCGCTCCTGGATCGGATGGAAGTGATCCAGCTGCCGGGATACACGGAGGAAGAGAAGATCCAGATCGCACGCCGCCACCTCTGGCCGAAAGCCCTTTCCGCCCACGGTCTCACCGACCAGCAGGTGGAACTTTCGCATGCGGCGCTCCGCCTCCTGGTCCGCGACTACACGCGCGAGGCGGGAGTGCGCGAGCTGGAGCGAAACCTGGGACAGGTACTCCGCAGGGCAGCCCGTCAGGTGGTCGCCCACCCGGACCGGCAGGTTCGGGTGGGCGCGCGCCAGCTGTCCCAGTTCCTGGGGCCGGTGCGGGTGCACCACGCCGGCGCGGAGGAGGAAGACCAGGTGGGCGTGGCCACCGGTCTCGCCGTCACGGAGGTGGGCGGCGACGTCATGCCGGTCGAGGCGACGGTCATGCCCGGCAAGGGACAGCTTCTGTTGACGGGGCAGCTGGGCGACGTCATGCAGGAGTCTGCCCGGGCCGGATATTCGTACGTGCGCGCGGCGGCCGTGCGTCTCGGAGTGCCCGACACTTTCCCGGACCAGATGGATGTGCATCTGCATGTGCCCGCCGGGGCCATACCGAAGGACGGACCCTCGGCCGGCGTGACCATGGCGACAGCCCTCGTCTCCGCGCTCACGCGTCGGTCGGTTCGCGCCGATGTGGCCATGACCGGGGAGATCACGCTCCGGGGGCGGGTATTGCCGGTAGGCGGGGTGCGCGACAAGATTCTGGCCGCGCACCGGGTCGGCATCAAGACCGTGATCCTGCCGGATGAGAATCGGAACGACCTTGATGAGATTCCGGCCAACGTCCGCCGGGGCCTTACCCTGGTGCTGGCGCGCCAGCTTGACGATGTCTTGGCGGTGGCATTCCGTGAATAGGGGAGATCTGGCCTACTCGGCCCTAGACGACCGCGAACTGCCCACTGACGGGTGGCCGGAAGTGGTGTTGATGGGTCGGTCCAACTCCGGGAAGTCCTCGCTTCTCAATGCTCTCTTAAACCGCAAGACGGCCCGCGTATCCGCGCATCCCGGCCACACCCGGCGCATTCACTTTTACCAGGTGAAACAGTGGTATCTGGTTGACCTGCCCGGTTTTGGCTACGCCGTGGGGGACCTGGCCGATAAGGAGCGCTTCAGCCGGGCCGTCGACCGCTACCTGAAGACCCGGCAGACGATCGTGGGCGGCATCCTTATCCAGGATGTCCGCCGAAATCCCGAGGCGGAGGAGTTGATGCTGCGAGACTGGGCGCAGGACCGCGGCGTCCCCTTGCTGGTGGCGGCCAATAAGGCGGACAAGCTTTCCAAGACGGCGGCCGGCGAACGTCTCGACGCCCTCGGGGTTCAATATCGGGTCCCGGTCGTGCTGGTGTCGGCGCGGACCAAGAGCGGCCTCGCCTCCATCCGGGACACCCTGTCGGGACTCGGTCTCGGAGGCCTCTGACGTGTGATCGAAAACGCTCGGGCGCCTGATGCCGGAACGTGCGCGGACCGCGGCCCGCGCGCCCGCACCAACGGGTGCCGGCCGGGGAGAAATGCGGCGCGGGCGTTGCCAGACCCTCGCGGGGCGGTGACGGCTTTCGATTCCTGTCCGTGGCCATGGCGGCGGACTTCGTCAGGATCCTGGCGGGGGCGCGGGCACCTTTGCTATAATCGTGAACGGCGTCAGCTTAGGGTCTTCGGACGCCAACCCATTGTACGAATCGGCGATAGGGGGATGTAGGGGATGACGGTAAAGCCGTTGGGCGACCGCATTCTGGTCAAGCTCGTGGAGCAGACGGAGCGGAGTCAGGGAGGCATCTACATACCGGACACTGCGAAGGACAAGCCGCAGACCGGTGAGGTCACGGCCGTCGGCGACGGCGAAGAGGTCAAGGTCACGGTGGGGCAGAAGGTACTGTTTGCCAAGTTTTCCGGCACCGAGGTCAAGCTCGGCACCGAAGAGCACCTTTTGCTGGCCATGGAAGATGTCCTGGCCGTCGTCGAAGACTAGCGGCATCGGATACTGTCGAACATGAACGATCGCCGGTGAACGGCCTGAAGTGACCTTCCGCCCGATAAGCGAGCCGGGATGGTGAAAGCCGGTGGGTACGGGGGTCCTGTGTCAGCCGGGAGGCACCGGGGCGAGCCTGCAGCGCAGGGGTAGTTCCGGCGGGGGTGCCCGTTAGCGCACGTTGAGCATCCGACGGCAGTCGGGTGGAACAAAGGTGGTACCGCGAAAGTTGCCCTTTCGCCCTTTGAGGGCGGGGGGCATTTCTCTTGGGCAGGGTCTCGTGTGGAAAGTGAGGGAGAGGACATGGCCAGGGAGATGGCGTCGCGCTACCAGCCGGCGGCGGTGGAGGCGCGCTGGTACGAGTTTTGGGAACGGGAAGGATTCTTCACCGCCGACGCGAGCCGCCCGGGCGCGACCTTCAGCATGGCCATCCCGCCGCCCAACGTCACCGGGGTGCTGCATCTTGGGCACGCTCTCAACAACACCTGGCAGGATATCCTCGCCCGCTACCACCGCATGCGGGGCGATGTGACGCTGTGGCTCCCGGGCACCGACCATGCCGGAATCGCCACCCAGGTGCTGGTCGAGCGAGAATTGTCGATTCGCGGCACGAGTCGCGCCGAGCTCGGGCGCGAGGCGTTCCTGAAGGAGGTGTGGGCGTTTCGCGAGCGGCACGGCCACATCATCCTGGACCAGCTCCGGCGCCTCGGCTGCTCGCTTGACTGGAGCCGCCTGCGTTTCACGCTGGACGAGGGTCTGGCACGGGCGGTCACCGAGGTGTTTGTGCGGCTCTACGAAGAGCACCTTATCTACCGGGGCAACTACATCACAAACTGGTGTCCGTTTTGTGCCACCGCCATCTCCGACATCGAGGTGGACTACGATGACGAGACCGGGCATCTGTGGACGGTGCGCTACGACGTGGCCGGCGGCGGATCGGTGCGGGTGGCCACCACCCGGCCGGAGACTCTGTTGGGCGACACCGCTCTGGCGGTACACCCGGATGACGACCGCTACCGGCATCTTGTGGGAAAGACCGCCCGGATTCCGCTCATCGGCCGCGAGGTGCCGGTGGTGGCCGACGACTACGTGGACCCCGCCTATGGAACCGGCGTCGTAAAGGTGACCCCGGCCCACGATCCCAACGACTTCGCCATCGGAGAGCGGCATGGACTGCCGCGGGTGGCGGTGATTGACACCGCGCGCCGGATGACCGACGCGGCCGGTCCCTATCGGGGCCTGGAGGCGGATGAGGCCCGCGCGCGCGTGGTTCAGGATCTCACGGCCGAAGGTCGGATCGAGGGTGAGGAGCCCATCACGCACCGGGTCGGACACTGCGGGCGCTGCGGCACCGTGATTGAGCCTCTGGTGACAACGCAGTGGTTCGTCAAGATGGAGCCGCTCGCCGAGCCGGCGCTTCACGCGTACGCCCGGGAAGAGGTGCGCTTCGTGCCGGAGCGCCTCGGACGGGTGTACGAGCACTGGCTTACAAATATCCACGACTGGTGCATATCGCGGCAGCAGTGGTGGGGGCACCGCATCCCGGCCTGGTACTGCGACGCGTGCGGCGCCACCCTGGTGCGGCGCGAGCCGCCGGCGGCCTGTGAGTGCGGCAGCACGCAGCTTCGCCAAGATGACGACGTGCTCGACACCTGGTTCTCGTCCGCCCTGTGGCCCTTCTCGACCCTCGGATGGCCCGACTCGACGGCTGACCTCGAGCGGTTCTACCCGACGTCGGTGGTGTCCACCGGCTACGACATTCTCTTCTTCTGGGTGGCCCGCATGCTCATGCAGGGTCTCCACTTTACCGGCGAGGCTCCGTTCTCCGTGGTGCTGCTGCACGGCCTCATTCGCGACGACGAGGGCCGCAAGATGTCGAAGTCGCGGGGAAACGGCATCGACCCGCTCGAAGCGATAGACGCGTACGGCGCGGATGCGCTCCGGATGGCGCTCATTCAGGGCAATACCCCCGGCAACGACTCGCGCTACAGCGTCGAACGGGTCGAGAGCGCGCAGCATCTCGGCAACAAAGTGTGGAACGCCATTCGGTTTGTGAACATGCGTCTCGGGGATGACGCGCCCCGGCCCACCCCCCCGGCGCGCCCGGCCGACGCCTGGATCCTGGAGGAGCGAGACCGGACCGTCCGGACCGTCACGTCCCTCTTGGAGGACTTCGAGTTCGGCGAGGCCGCGCGGGCCGTTGTCGACTTCATCTGGGGCCAGTACTGCGACTGGTACATCGAGATGGTGAAAGACCGGGTGGGTGAGCCGGGCGCCGACGGCGACGCCGCCCGCTACACGCTGTGGACCGTGGCGGAGACCGGCTTGCGACTCCTGCACCCGTTCATGCCCTTCTTGACGGAGGAACTCTGGCAGGCGCTTCCGCACGAGGGACCGAGCATCATGGTGGCTCCGTGGCCGACCGCCGACGCTCCTGCGGCCAGTGCGGAGACGGACGGCCACCGACTGATGCAGGAGACGGTGCGGGTCATCCGCACGCTCCGGCAGGAGCTCGGCGTCGCCCCCCAGGAGCGGCTTCCCGTTCTGGTCCGCACGGAGGACCCGGCGGTGGAGGCGGGCATCCGTGCCAACGAGGCCGAGATTCGCCTGCTGGCGCGCGTGTCCACACTGGCCGTAGGCGGGGGTGACAAGCCCCACCCCGCCATCGCGGGCGTGGGGCCGGGGTCCACCGTCTACGTCCCCCTGACCGGGCTCGTCGATCTGGAGCGAGAGCGGGAACGCCTCGGGCGTGGACTCGAGGAGGCCGTACGCGAGCGCGCGCGGCTTTCGGCCCGCCTGGCCGATGCCCGCTTCATCGAGCGGGCCCCCGCACCGGTGGTGGCCGAAACCCAAAGCCGCCTGGCCGGGCTGGAGGAGCGCGAGGAGCGTCTGCGGGCGCGCATTGCCGACCTCGCATGATTGAGGAGTCGCCGTGGTGGCAGGCTCTCCACCGCTTCGGGATGCGTCCGGGGCTTGAACGGACCGCGGCGCTCCTCGATGCTCTCGGGCATCCGGAGCGCCGCTATCCGACGGTCCACGTGGGCGGCACCAACGGCAAGGGTTCCACCGTGGCCCTCATCGCGGCCGGCCTGCAGGCGGCCGGCCTCAAGGTCGGGCGCTATACGTCGCCCGACCTCGGTGACCTGCGGGAGCGCATGACCGTCGGGACCTCCTCGGAGCTTATTCCCATCGCAGGCCTAAAGACGCTCATGGATCGGGTGGAAGACGCCGCACGCGGCCTGGCTGAGCCCCCCACTCGCTTTGAGGCGTTGACGGGTCTCGCCTTTCTGGCCTTTTTGGATGCCGGTGTTGACGTGGCGGTCGTCGAAGTGGGGCTTGGCGGCCGCTATGACGCCACCAACGTTCTGGAGCGTCCGCTGGCAGTCGCGTTCGGACCGATTGCCCTCGATCATACGGCCGTCCTCGGACCGACGCTGTCGCTCATTGCCCGGGACAAGGCCGGCATCATCAAGTCCGGCGTACCGGTCGCAAGCGTATGGCAGTCGCCGCCCGCCCGCCGTGAGCTCCTGGACGCGGCCCGCCGGATGGAAACCGGCATCCATTGGGCGCGAAGCCAGGTGGTGGAGGTCGGCCGGGACTATGTGACGGCGCGAGTTCGGGGGCGGGTCCTCCGGGCGGGTCTCGCGGGACCTCATCAGGCGCGCAATCTGGCCCTCGCGGCCACGGTACTGGACCTCATCGGACCGCGTCTCGGGATTGACATGCACACGGCGCGCGCCGGACTCGCCGGAGTGACGTGGCCGGCTCGGCTCGAATGGCTGGTGCCAGGCGATGGCCCGCCGGTTCTTCTCGATGCCGCCCACAATCTTCACGGTGCGCGGGCCCTGGCCGCGGCCCTCTCGGGGCCGCTCTATCCGCGGCCGCGGCATCTGGTCTTCGGCGTGCTGGCCGATAAGCCCGGTCGGGCCATGCTGCGCGCGATGCTGCCGCACGTGCAGAGCGCGGCGCTGGTGCGCCCGGAAAGTTCTCGGGCCGGGGATCCCGCCGCCTGGGCCGCCGGCCTCGGCACCACCGTGCCCATAGGTTACCCGGGGTCGGTGGCCGCGGCCTACACGATGGCCGCGGCCCGGGCGCGCGCCGACGGCCAAGGGGCCATCGTCGTGGTGATGGGCTCGTTTGATGTTGTGGGGCCCGTCCGCCGGCGTATCGTTCCGACGGGGGCGGCGTCGGCCGGCGACAGATAGCGCGACAGAGCGCCGCGGGCGCGGGCCCCGGGAGCTCTCAAACCCGGTCGCATCCGGCCGGGCACCCTCGAGCCCCGGTTCCTCCTGCCCGGACACACCCGCGAGAGTGGCCCGAATCTCTCTGTTGTGGATGCGTGACGGCATGTGGTCAGACGGACCCGGCGCCGCCCTGGCTGCGCCTTTGGAGGGGCGGCTCGCCCGTAAAGGCAGATCCATGCGGGAGGCTTCCCGGGCTTCGGGTCGAATACCCAAAGGGCGACGGGCGCCCGGACTGTCGGCCGCGAATGGCGCGGCTCGTTGTGAGGCCAGAAGGCAGATGCTATCCTGTACGGGAACTTGCCTCGGACGGGGGATGCCGCGCAATTCTATTGGCCAGCACATCAGGTTCATCGGGTCTTCTCCGGGTCGCTTAGGACCGCGGAAGAGGCGTTTTCTGCGCCGGATCCGGAGGGGCGGATGAAGAGGCGTTTCAGCGTCCGCAAGGCGGAGGGATCGGGGTGGCGCCCCGAATAGATGGACGAGAGGCGGACGGCGGCGCGTCTCACCAACCTTGACGTCGGCGCTGGCGTTTAATGGGCGGTAAGGCCCGTGGGGCGAGCACCCCGGCACCGGCGGTCGAAAACGGTCTGCCGCGCCGGGACGATGTGATGAATAAGTGGATCTTCACGAAATGTTTATGGAAACGATATGAGAGGAACGGTCGGGATGGTGGGTTCGGCGGGACCGGCAGGCAGGCGCCCGCGGGCGGTCAAGGACTGGCCCGTGGGAGAGCGCCCGCGAGAGCGGCTCTGGCGGCACGGAGCCCGGGCGCTCACCGATGGAGAACTCCTGGCTATTTTGGTGGGTTCGGGCCCGCGGGGGCACAACGCCCTCGACGTGGGCCGGGAACTGGCGGAGATTGGCTGGCAGGAACTTGCGCGCCTGACCCCGGAGGAGCTCTGCCGGCGACCGGGAATAGGCCCGGCGCGCGCGGCCCAGCTGGTGGCCGCCTTGGAGGCGGGACGCCGGGTTCGCATCGGGCCTGAGGACCTGGCGGTCGTCCATTCGGGCGAGGACGTGGCGCGGCTTCTGGAGGACATGGCGCTCTTGCCGCAGGAGCAGTTTCGGGTGCTGGTGCTGAATGCCCGGCATCGGGTGCTTCGGGTGGAAACGCCGTTTGTGGGCGGACAGAGCTCGGTGGAGGTGCATCCCCGCGAGGTGTACCGGCGGGCGGTGGAAGCGGGCGCGGCAGGTATCGTCGCCGTGCACAACCATCCCAGCGGGGACCCGACACCCAGCATGGAAGATCGACGACTCACGCACAGGTTGGAGGACGCGGGACAGGTGCTCGGAATCCCCCTTCTTGACCACGTGATTATTGGCCAGGGTCGATACGTTAGCTTTCGCGAATCGGGATTCATGACTGCAACTGGCTAGGAAAGGGGCCCCAGGGATGCTGCGGTACATTTACGGCGCGTTTTCGAGAGATATGGGCATCGACCTTGGTACTGCGAATACAGTCGTGTTCGTCAAGGGTAAGGGCATCGTGCTTCAGGAGCCATCGGTGGTGGCCATCGACCAGCACACGGGCGAGATTATTGCCGTGGGCCAGGAGGCCAAGCAGATGGTCGGGCGCACGCCCGGCAACATCAGGGCAGTGCGGCCGCTGAAGGACGGGGTGATTGCGGACTTCGACCACACCCAGGCGATGTTGAAGCATTTCATCCAAAAGGCAGTTCCCAACTTTCGGGTGTTCCATCCCATGGTGGTGATTGGGGTCCCGTCCGGCGTGACCGGGGTGGAGGAGCGCGCCGTCAAAGATGCCGCGGTCCAGGCGGGGGCCCGGGAGACGCTGGTCGTGGAGGAGCCGATGGCGGCCGCCATCGGCGCCGGACTGCCGGTGGACGAGCCTACCGGAAACATGATTGTCGATATTGGCGGCGGCACCACCGAGGTGGCCATCATCTCGCTGGACGGGATCGTCACCTCGGCCTCGATCCGTATTGCGTCTGACGAGATGGACGACGCCATCGTGAGCCACATCAAGCGCACGTATAACATGATGATTGGGGAGCGCACGGCCGAAGAGGTCAAGATGACCATCGGCTCCGCCTATCCGCCCGAGCAGGACACCGCGATGGAGGTCCGGGGACGCGACCTCGTAACCGGGCTTCCGAAGACCCTGCGGATCACGGCCTCCGAGATCCAGCGGGCCGTGTCTGACCCCGTCAACAGCATCATCGAGGCCATCAAGACAACCCTCGAGCGGACGCCGCCCGAGCTTGCGGCCGACATCATGGACCGCGGCATCGTGATAACCGGCGGCGGCAGCCTGCTGCGCGACTTCGACAAGCTCGTGAGCTCCGAAACGGGCATGCCCGTGCACATGGCCGAGGAGCCCCTGCTGACGGTGGTGCGCGGCACCGGTCTCGTGCTGGATGACCCCAAGCACATCGAGGCGCTTCGCCGGCGCAATCGCCGCTAGGCGGCAAGACGCCGCAGAGGGCCGCCCGTCTGGCGGAGTTGGGACAAAGGGGGCGCCATGGATTTCCTGTACCGTTACCGGCGCCCCATCATCACGGTGCTGTTAGTGGCGGTCTTGAGCGCGCTGTTGTCGTATACATCGAAGATTCGCCACCAGGTGCTGACGCTCGCCTCCGTGATGACCACGGTGACGGCTCCCGTCGCCGACGGACTGAACGTGGCCGGCAACCGCGTGGGCCTTGCCGCCGGGACCATCGGACAGCTTTTCGTCCTCCGGAAAGAAGTTGTCCGCCTGAAGAGCGAGCTGCTGCTGCTCAACACCATGCGGCTCGAGCTGCAGGAGGTGGAAGCAGACAACAATCAGCTCCGGTCCCTTCTGTTTGTCAAGAAGAAGCTCGGGTCCTGGAAGCTTTCAGCTGCAACCGTGATTGGGCGCAACCCGGAAACCTGGTTTGACACGCTCACGATTAACGAGGGCAGTCGAGCCGGCATCCAAACCGGCATGCCGGTCATCGTTCCCCAGGGAGTGGTGGGCCGGATCGTTTCGGTCGCCCCGACCACGAGTCAGGTGCTGCTGCTGCTCGATCCCGCCAGCGGAGTGGGCGCCATGGACGTGCGTTCACGAGCGGCGGGCGTGGTGGTGGGACAGGACCCGGTGACGGGCAAACTGAAATTCCAGCTGTTCTCCAACCAGCCCGGCGACGTAAAGCCCGGCGACGCCATCATCACCTCGGGGTTCAGCCACTTCTTCCCGAAGGGACTCCTCCTGGGGGAGGTGTCGAAGGTCACGACCGGTCCCTCCGGACTCACGCAGGTCGCGACCGTCGTCCCGCAGGTGAATTTCAACCAGATCGAGACCGTGATGGTGGTTGAAGCCCACCCTTCCGGTGAGGCCGCGCCTCCGCTCAGAGGGGGCGTGCCCTGATGTGGCAGTACCGCTGGTGGGTGTGGGTCCTGCTGTTTGTGGCCGCGGCTCTCTTGGACGTCTCGCTTTTGGCTGACGTGTTTCCGGCCGGCTATGTGCCCGACCTGGTGCTGCCGCTCGTGGTGGCGCTGGCTTTTTTTGAAACCCCGCCACGCGGGGCCGTGATAGGAGCCATCGGCGGCTTGATTCTCGATCTGGCGGCGGGGCGGCTCATCGGACTCAACATGACGGTGTACGCCGCCGTCGGCTTCTTCGTCGCCAGTATTCAGGGCAAGGTGGTGCGGGACCCGATATTCGTGCCGGGCCTCATCGGAGCCGGCATGGAGGCCGTCGTCCGCATCGTCGAGTGGGTGCTGGTGGCCCTCTTCGGCTTCCCCCTTCCCCCGACGGTGTTTTTCCAGCCGCTGCCGGTGTTTGTCCTGTTCGGGCTCTTTGCCACGCCGGGGCTGATGGGTCTCTTGCATCTACGCCCGCGGCACGAAGTCGATATACATATGAAGTTCTGAAAGACAGTCCTGCGAGCAGGATCCCGTTCGTGCAACGAGGAAGAGCCCCCGGACTCCTCTTTGACCCTCATCACCTGGGAGGCGACCGCTGTTGGCCAGCATCGACTGGAATCGTATCCGCGCAGATTTCCCGTGCACGCGCACGGGAGCGTTTTTGAACACCGGCACGCTCGGCCCCGTCCCTGCGCCGGTCCTGGAGCGCTACCTCGGCTACCAGGCCGAGTGGAATCAGGCGGGCCCCGGCAATCCCAAAATCTACGGCGGCTGGCACCAGCGCACTGAGGCCACCCGCACCCACCTGGCCGAGTGGCTTCGGTGTTCCCCAAGCTCCCTGTCTTTTGCCGGCAACGTGACCGATGCCATCAACATCGGTCTCTTCGGCCTCGACTGGCATCCCGGTGACCGGATCATCACCACAGACGAAGAGCACGGAGCGCTGGTAGCTCCGCTCTCGGTCCTGGCCGATCGGGGTGTCGAGGTCGAGATTCTTCACTACGGGCAGGGCGGAGACGCACTCATCGAGCGCGTCCGGAGCTCGCTCAGTGAGCGCCCCGCGCGGCTCGTGGTCCTGAGTCACGTTTCGTGCGAGACGGGAGCCACGGTTCCCGCCGGGCGTCTCTCCGCGGTCGTCCACGAGGCGGGCGCCCTCTTGATGTTGGACGGTGCCCAGGCGGGCGGACAGGTGGCGCTTGACCTGCCGGCGTCCGAGGTGGACCTCTACGCCTTGAACGGGCACAAGTGGATGCTGGGGCCGGTGGGCACCGGCGCCCTTTACGTGGCTCCCAGCATCAATGAGCGGCTCCAGATGACCTTTGTCGGCGATGGGTCCGGATATGTAAGCGACTACCCGGAGCGGATGCACGCCACCTGGACGGCCGACGCCAAACGCTTCGAGTTCGCCACCCGGCCGTGGCCCGCGCTCGTGGCCTGGGACGACGTGATGCGGTACTGGGAAGCAGCGGGAGTGGCCGCGCTGATGGAACGCCAGCGCAAGCTGGCGAGCCTCCTGGCTGCCCGCCTGGGCGAGATTCCGGGTGTGAAAATCTGGTCGCCGGCCGAACCTGAGACGGGCATCACCTGTGCGGAAGTCGAGGGTGTGTCGGGGCCGGACGTGTTCGAACGGCTGTTGGACGAGGCCCAGGTGGTGACCCGTCCGGTCCGGCGTCCGTGGATGTCGGCCGTCCGGTTTTCGACGTCCTTCTTCACCAACGAAGAGGACGTGGCCCGTGCCGTTGACGGGGTGCGCGCCATCGCCTCCCGTCATTAGAACCGGTGAGGAGCGTGCCGGGGGGCAGGGATAGGGTGCCATCTCGGTGTGTGGAAGAATGTGGTCTATCCGGCCCGTCCCGAACCACAAGCCGAAGCAGGACTTGGCAGGCGGACCCAGAAAGGAAGAGGGAGTCGTTCGGAGGAGTGTAGGCCTCGGCAAAGTCGCCAAGGGGGCGGTCCGAACCGCAAGGCCTCCGGACCTCGGGCCCGAGGATGTGTTGCCGCCGCCGCTTGGCGAGCAGACACGGCATGTCTTCCGTCATCTCCGTTCTGGGCATACGATGCGATATATCGGCAACGTCGTGCTATTGGGCGACGGGAACCCCGACGCCGAGATCGCGCCGAGGAAGACGCTGTCGTGATGGGGACCCGCGCGGCCTTGCCCACCGCGGTTCAGCGGGCGATGCGCAACGGGTAGCGGCCTCGTTTCGACGCGGGGCCAAGAAGCTTCGCTCGCGCCGTTCATTGCACGGATGCACGAGATGGCTCAGGCTCGAGACGGGCAGGTGTTGATTGACAGTGACGCCAGGTACAGGGCCGAACGGACGAGAGACTGACGGCGTTTTGGAGGAGAAGCATATGGGCGAGGCCATCGTCATTACCTCCGGCAAGGGCGGGGTGGGCAAAACCACCACCACCGCCAACCTGGGGGCGGCATTGGCCACGATGGGGCAGCGGGTAGCGTTGGTGGATGCGGACATCGGGCTTAGAAACCTGGACGTGGTGTTGGGTCTCGAGAATCGAATCGTCTATGACCTGGTGGACGTTGTGGAGGGTTTCGCCAAGCTCAAGACCTCCCTCATCAAGGACAAGCGATTCGAGAATCTCTACCTGCTGCCCGCAGCCCAGACGAAAGACAAGACTGCCGTCTCGCCTGATCAGATGCGCCAGCTGGTGTCGGATTTGAAGCAGGACTTCGACATCATCCTGATTGACTGCCCGGCCGGCATCGAGCAGGGCTTCCGCAACGCGGTGGCGGGAGCCGACAAGGCCATTGTGGTATGCACTCCGGAGGTGTCCTCGGTCCGCGACGCCGACCGCATCGTCGGACTCCTGGAGGCGCACGAACTGCGCCAGCCGCTGCTCATCATCAACCGCATCCGTCCCGCGATGGTGCGGCGCGGAGACATGATGGACATCGACGATATCATCGAGATCTTGGCCATCGAGCTTCTGGGAGTGGTGCCCGACGACGACGCGATTGTCGTGTCCACCAACCGGGGCGAGCCGGCCAGTGTCAACCAGAACTCCCGGGCGGGAGAAGCCTACCGCAACATTGCGCGGCGCCTCCTGGGCGAGCAGGTTCCGCTCATGAACCTGGAGGAGGCTGGCTTGTTAAACCGTTTGCGCCGCATGATGGGGAGAAGCCGATGAGCCGCAGCGGATGGTCTCTAAGCGATTTCATCTCGCGAGTGTTCGCTCGCGAGGAGGGCAGCCGGGCGGTCGCGAAGGACCGCCTGCGCCTGGTTCTGATTCATGACCGCGCCGACATGGCTCCGGAGATGATGGAAGCCTTGAAGAACGACATGCTCCGGGTCATTTCGGAGTACATGGACATCGATTCCGAAGGATTCAAAGTGGACTTCGAGCGGCACGAGGACGCGATGGCGCTCGTGGCCAACATCCCGATCCGAGCGGTCAAACGGCACGGCATCACAACCTGACCGGGGGCGAACCTGTGCGCCGCCTGTGTCAACCTGCACCTGCCCGCGCACGTTAATCTCGATATAATCAGGGACGTGGCGAAGGTCGGTCCGAACGCGGCAGGGGGACGTCAGAGGATGGCAGGGGTGGTTCTGTGTGACTGAGGCCGGGGTCGTCCGACGGATCGACTACCTGACGCTCGGGTTAGTGGCGGTGCTGGGCGCGGTGGGCCTGTACGTTATTCGTGCGGCCAGCGTGAGTCTTACGTTCCTGCAGGACAAGATGTATTTCGTCGACCGCCAGGTGCTCTGGTTCGTGGTTGGCGGGATCGTCGCCGGCGTGTTGTTTGCCATCCCTTACACGACTCTGGCCAAATGGTCCCGATATATTTACTGGTTCATGTTCGGGATGTTGGCCTTCGTGCTGGTCAAGGGTCACACCGCCCTCGGCGCGTCGCGCTGGATCGGCACCCAGACCCTGCAGATCCAGCCCTCTGAGATTGCGAAAGTCATGATTATCGTGACTCTCGCGAACCTCCTCAGTCGGAAGCAGTCGATGAAGCGGTGGCGGGATCTGATATCTCCCATCCTGCATGTGGCGCTGCCGGTGGTGCTCATCATCAAACAGCCTGACCTTGGGACAGCCTTGGTCTTTATCGCCATCCTGGCCGGCATGCTTTACATGGCGGGCGCTCCGGGGCCGCGGCTCCTGCTCCTGTTTGGCGGCGGACTGGGCCTGGCCGTGTTCTGGATTTACGCCCACCTGAACCTCACGATCGGCGGCCACCCCATCCCGCTGCCCATGCACACCTACCAGCTTGACCGCCTCATCAGCTTCATAAACCCGAATGCGGATCCTCTGGGGACCGGCTACAACGTGATCCAATCACGGGTGGCGGTAGGGACGGGCGGCCTGTACGGCCTGCACCACGTGACCACCAACAGTCAGCTGGCCTTCTTGCCAGAGTCGTACACCGACTTTATCTTTGCCGTGCTGGCCAACCAGATGGGGTTTGTCGGTGCGGCCGCGGTCCTTTTCCTGTACTTCCTCCTGGTGGCGCGCGGCCTCTTCATTGCCGCCAATGCCAAAGACCGTCTCGGGGCCCTCATTGCCACCGGAGTCGTGGCGATGATCGGGTTTCACGTTCTGGAAAGCGCCGGCATGGCCATTGGCATCATGCCGGTGGCGGGTGTGCCGCTGCCTTTCATGAGCTATGGCGGGTCAGCCCTGATGGCTGACGCGGGTGCCATCGGTCTCCTCCTGAACGTCTGGGCGCGCCGGGAAGGCCTCGTCTTCCGGGTGGGAGAGACGCGTCCGGTGGTGGCTGACGCCGCCCGTCCCTGACGGCCCGCACATGTTGAGCCTCGTGGTGGCAGTGGCGGCGGCGGCCTCCCTCTTCGGGCTCGGCGTCCGTCTGCGCCGGCAGATCCTTTCACGCTCGGAGACGCTCGGAATTTCTGCCCTCGTGGTGCTGGCCGCGGGCGCCGGACTCCTCCTCTCCACTCCCGTGTCTGCCATTCTGGCCGGATCCCTCATCGCCGGGGCGGCCGCCCTGACCGAAGGCCTCCTGGTCGTGCCGCAGGCGGAGTTTCTCGGCATGTTCCTGTGGATGGCGGGCCTGGGCGCGCTCCTGGCACTGGCCGTTTACTCGGGGGGGCCGGCTTCCCTGGTGGGAGCGGCCGTCGGCATGGCCGCCGCATGGGGTGCCGCCCGGCGGGGAGGGAGCCGAGGCGCCTTTGGGAGGCGCGGTGCGCGTGTGAAGGCGTACCGGACACATCTCCTCGTGTGCGTGGACGCCCCCTGCAAGGGAGCGGGAGCCCTCCCGCTCTATGAGGCGATGCGGCGCGAGCGCCGGCTGCGCCTCGCGAGCGGCGTGCGCGTAACACCGTGCGGTTGTCTCGGGTACTGCCAAGACGGTCCGATTGTGTGGGCCGAGCCGGAAGGGACTTTATATCGCCGTGTCGAACCGACCTCGCTGGAGACCCTCTGGTCACCCACCACGGCCAGCGAAGGAGCGCCGGAGTGAAATTTGTCACGGTTGCCCTCGTCGCGTTGAACGTCGGGCTCATGATTGCGGTCCTGGCCCAGCTGAGACGGTTGAACGAGCGTCTCGACGTCCTGGCCCGCCGACGAAATGTTCGTCGGCGGCGGCAGTCGGTGCGGCATGAACGATAAGGCCGTACTGGTTTACGGGGCGGGGGGCTTTCTGGGGCGGGATCTGGTGACCCGCTTCTGGAACGCCGGGACGAAAGTTTACGGAACCGCTTCGCGCCCGTCGTCCGAGCCGCCCTATATTCCGTTGTGGCCCGAGCGGGAGCCGGGAGACTGGGCCGCGCCGCCGGAAGATCTGCATGCGCTGGTCATGGCAGCAGGACCGGGGCCGGGACTGGCGGAGGAAGAGGACACGACCCGTCACTTGCTGACGGTCCGGAATGTCATCGCCTGGGCCCGCCACTACGGGGTGCAGCGGGTAGTTTTTGTGAGCGTGCTGGGCGCCTCTCAGGACGGACGCCACCCGCTGCAGCGGGTGAAGGCTCAGGCCGAGGCCATCGTGGAACGGTCGGGCCTGGCGTGGACCGTTGTGCGTCCGAGTCTTCTGTTCGGTCGTGGAGCCGATCTATTTGATCGTCTGGAAACGTGGGCCTCGCGGCCCGTGTCCCTCGTGCCGGTCTCACCCTCGGTGGTGCAGCCGGTGTTTGTGGGCGACGTGTCGGAGGCCATCTTGCGCATCATCGGCCACCCGGCCACGGTGGGACGGACATTCGACTTGCCGGGACCGCATCTCGTGACGCTGCGCGACCTTATCCGGCAGATGGCCGCGGACGGGGTCTGGTGGCAGCGGCGTGTGCTGGCGGTGGATCCCGACTGGCGTTTTGCCCGGTTTGTCCGCTGGCCATGGACACCGGGTGAATGGGATTACTTCCAGACCGAGCCGCGCGTGCGTGACAGCCGCTGGCTCGTGGACCTGGGCATCCTGCCGCGGAGTCTCTCGATGTATTACGCTCCCTACGGCCGCACCCTTTCCTGACCGCGCCCTCGCCTGTCCGCGTCATGCGAGGAGGCGGCATCGTAAAGCGTGACCGACCGGACACCCCGCAAAGAGGGCCGGCCTTGCGCGGCGGGTGCCGTGCGCTCTCGGCGAGGGCCAAGCTTCGACCCGGTCCCCCGGATCCCCGCGCCGACGCGACCGGCGGCCGGCACTGGCGGTCCGGCGCCCGCCTGGCCCAGCGTCTTTGGACAGGCCTGACGCTCCGGCCAGGCGGGCCGCCTCAGGCTCTCGTCTGGAGTTGCCGGAAACGGCGCGGGCGTGCGGCATCCTTCGTGACCTGGACCGAAGCGCTCCGAACCTACGGCCCGCTCGTTCATTGGCGATCCGCCCGCGAGACCTCCTCCCCAAAATTGACCTGCACCTCGCCACAATTTATGATGATCGTCAAGAGATCGCAGAACGGCGAGGCGGACCCGGCCTCGCGGAGAGGGGGGATCGATCCAGGCGCGGCGGGGCAACTCGTCCGCAGCTACAACTGAATACGCGAGGATCCCTCGTATGACCTACTCGGAGTACGCAAACAGGAAGGGGCATCCAGATGGCACGGCGCAGCAGACGACGCCGCTGGGGCATTCTTCCGGCGCTCCCGTCAGCGGGAACGGCCGAGGCGGCCGAGACTCTACCGGCCGAGGCCGACACCGAAGAAGAGGGCACGGAGAAGACCCCTGAACCGCAACCTTTCAAAGAGCTTTTGTTGAATTTTGGGACCCGCTACAGCCGCCTCGCAGTGATGGAAGATAGTCAGCTGGTCGAGTTTTACATTGAGCGGGACGAGGGTGATCAGGCCGCCGGGAACATCTACAAGGGACGCGTGGAGAACGTCCTCCCGGGGATGCGGGCCGCGTTTGTAAACGTGGGCCTGGAGAAGAACGCTTTTCTCTACGTGGACGACGCGTCGGCGCCCGACAAGGGCGCCCGTCACCGACCCATCCAGGAAGTGCTCAAGGTGGGCCAGGACATCATCGTGCAGGTGGTGAAGGAGCCCATCGGCACTAAAGGTGCGCGCATCACCACGAATCTGTCGCTGCCGGGGCGCTACGTGGTCCTGACGCCCTACTCGGAGACCATCGGCATCTCGCGTCGGATCGAGGATCCGGCCGAGCGCGAGCGTCTGCGGTCCATCGCGGACAAGATACGGCCGCGCGGGATGGGCATCATCGTGCGGACGGTGGCCCAGGGCGCGAGCCATCGGGCCCTCCAGCGGGACCTGGCGTACCTGCGGCGGCTTCTGGCCCGGGTCCGCCATAAAGCCAAAACCACGCGCGAGCCGGGCATCCTCCATCGCGAGGTAGGGCTCATCATGCGCACCGTCCGCGACCAGCTGGACGACACGGTCGACCGCTTCATCGTGGATGATCCGCAGGCGTTTGAGCGGGCGCAGGAGGTCGTGACCTCGCTGTCGCCGCAGCACAAAGATCGCCTGCAGCTCTGGCAGGAGGAGCGTCCCCTGTTTGAGGCGCGCGGCGTGGAGGCGGAGCTTGACCGGGCGGTCAAGCGGCGCATCTGGCTCAAGTGCGGCGGGTACCTCATCATTGACGAGACCGAAGCGCTGACGGTCATTGACGTCAACACGGGCAAGAACGTGGGCACCACCGATCTGGCCGACACCGTCCTGGTGACCAACCGGGAGGCGGCCGTGGAGATTGCGCGCCAGCTTCGTCTGCGCGACATCAGCGGGATTGTCCTGGTTGACTTCATCGACATGGAGAAAGAGGAGCACCAGACCGACGTCATTCACACCTTCCAGCGGGCGCTCAAGTCGGACCGCACCCGCGTGACCGTGCTCGGGCTCACCCGGCTCGGCCTTTTGGAGATGACCCGGAAGAAGGTGCACGAAAGCCTGCTCTCGCAGCTGACCCGACTGTGCGGCGACTGTGATGGACGCGGGCGGGTCCTGTCCGAGGAGGTGGTGGCTCAGCGCCTGCGCGAGCGCCTGGCCGACCGGCTCCGCGAGTCGGGCGCCGAGGCCATTCTGGCCGAGGCTCATCCGTCGGTGGCCTCGCACCTTATCGGACCAGGCGGCGCCAACTTGCGGGAATTGGAGCGCGCCACCGGGCGCGCGGTCTTTATACGGGGGTCTGCCGACTGCGGGCCGGAGGAACTTCGGGTGCGGGTTCAGGGGACCCGCCAGGAGGTGGAACGGCAGGCGTTCCCGGTGCGGGAGGGCGAGCGGCTCAAGATTCTGATTGAAGAGCGACATGCGACCAACAGCAAGAACGGCATAGCCCGGGTCGAGGGTTATGTCATCGATGTCGAGGGGGGCGGCCACCGCGTCGGCGAGCGGGTGGAGGTGGAGGTGCAGCGGGCGCTCCGGACATTTGCCACCGCCAAGATCATGGTGGACGTCGCCGAGGTGATTCCGGCCGTGGCTCCCGAGGTGCGCACCTCGGCCCCCTAGGCCGCGTTCCGGCTACGGCGAAAGGGACCGCAGAGATGCGGTCCCTTTTTTGTGCGGCCGCCGCACGGCCTGCGGTCAGCTGCTGACCGCGGCGTCCTCGCCGGCCGGGGGCCACAGCAGGGTCACCACCGTGCCTCGCCCCTCCTCCGAACGGAGTTCGATGCGGCCCGCGTCGCGCTCGACCAGCGCGCGGGCGAGGGCGAGGCCAAGCCCGAAGCCTTCTGTGACCCGCGTGCGCTGGCCTCGATAAAAGCGCTCAAAAACCTGAGACAGCTCGGAGGGGGGGATGCCGGGGCCGCTGTCGGACACTTCCACACCCACTAGGCCTTCCCGCTCCAAAAGGCGCAGATCCACGTGACCGCCGGCGGGTGTGTACTTGAGCGCATTGTCGAGGACGGCCCACAAGGCGCGCTCAAGATCCCAGGGAGTGGCGGCGGCAGAAAGGGCCTGGGGTTGGACGGTCACCGTCAAATTGGGGGCCAGCACGGCGGCATCTTCCCCCATGGCCGTCACCACCGCCTGCAGGTCGACCGGGCCCCGCTGCGGGCGATCGGAGCGCGTTCGCTCCAGACGCATGAGGTCGTCCACCAGGCGGATGAGGCGGTCAAGGACCTGCCGGCTCTGCTGGAGGCTCTCCTCACGGATGGCGGGCTCGAGGTCGTCCCCCTCTTCCAGCAGGCCCAGATTGCCCGCCAGCACCTGGAGCGGCGTCCGCAGCTCGTGGGCGGCGTGGGCCAGGAATTCCCGGTCCCGTGCCGCGTCCTCGTCCACCATGGTGAGGAGGCGGTTAAACGTGTGCGAGAGGCGGTTGAACTCGTCGTCGATGTCCGACCACTGAGGAAGCGCCCGCACTTTTCGGGATGCCAGCATGTCCGTGGCTGCGGACGTCATGCGATCCACCGGATCCAGCATGCGGGTGGTAGCCCAGCGGGCCAGGAATACGGCCGCGAGGCCGGCCCCCAGACCGACCAGGGCCAGCACCAGGAACGATTCCCGCAGCAGATCGGCGTCGGCTGCAAACGAGGTGGCCACCACGACCGTGAAGGGGCTTTGGTGGACGCGAGTCGTGACGAGGGGGTCGGGACTGAAGATGGACGAGAGTCCAAGGGGAGGGACGGGCCGCACGGAGTTCGGACTCATCCACCGCTGGAGACCGCGCGTGACCCACACCATGGGGTCCTCGTGACGCTGAAAGCGGGTCAGCAGGGCCGGCGGCGAACTGCCCGTCGCGAGGTGCTCTTGCAGTTCGATGGCCTGGGCCCTGGAGGCAGCCATCGTGATGTCGTAGAAGTGGATGGCGGTCCCGGCCCAGGTCACCGCGGCAAATCCCACCACCAGGACGACCATCGCCAGGGCCGCCTGGCGGGTGAGACGCTGGCGGAGGGAGAGTCTCACACTCTCTCCGGAGCTCTGGTCTCTGCGATGGCCAGGCGGTATCCGATCCCGCGGACCGTCACGATCTTGGGTTCGCCGTCGCCGTGCTCGCCGTCTGCGCCAAGCTTCTGGCGCAGATAGCCGATATACACGTCGACCACGTTGGATCCGCCGCCGTAGCCCCAGCCCCAGACCCGTTCCAGAACCATGTCACGGGTCACGGTCAGGTTGCGGTTGTCCACCAGATACAGGAGAAGGTCAAACTCGCGGCGCGTAAGATCAACCGCCCTCCCACCAACAGTGACCTGCCGGCTCCGCGGGAAAATGAGCCACGGTCCCAGCTCGATGGGCTGGTCGGGCGAGCGCACCGGGCCCGGACGACGCACCAGGGCGCGGGCGCGCGCCACCAGTTCCCGAGGGGCAAAAGGCTTGACCAGGTAATCGTCCGCTCCCGCCTCCAGTCCCGCCACCCGGGAATCGATGGAATCGCGGGCGGTCAGCATCAGGATGCGGGTGGAGCAGGCGGCGCGAATGGCACGGCAGACGTCCATCCCGTCCATGTCGGGCAGGTTCAGATCCAACACGATGACGTCAAAGTCCCCGCGCATCGCCTCCGCGACGCCGTCACGGCCGGTCGCCTCCGGCACCACCATGAAGCCGGCATGCTCGAGGGCCAGCCCGACGATGCGGCGCACCGATGCGTCATCTTCAATCAAGAGCACTTGCACGTGTCGGTCCTCCTTCAGCCGGCCCCTTTCAGCCTTCGGCCCGCTCCTGGCGCCCACGCCCAGTTCGCATGGATTCTACACCATGTATGAACAGTCCGAGCATGACCCCGGCGTAGAGTTCACGCGAGGCCGCACGCGGGTGCAGTTGGAAGGTCTGCCAGAGCCGCTCGCGTTCCCCCGCCGAAAGCCACTCTTGCGAGGCCAGGACATCGTGCGCCAGATCATGAAGAGGCCCCTGCAGCCATTCGGTAAGGGGCGTGGGAAAACCAAGTTTGGGGCGCGTGGCCACGGGGCCGAGCCCGTCGAAGGCGGCCTGCCGGAGGACCCGCTTGCCTCTCTGCCCCGATACCAGCCACGGGTCGGGCAGGGAGAAGGCCCACTCGACGATCCGATGATCGAGATACGGCACCCGCACTTCGATCTGATGGCGCATGCCCAGCCGGTCGCACTTGGTGAGTACGTCCTCGGGAAGATAGCAGGTGAGGTCGAAGGCCAGCATCGACTTCAGCCGGGTGCGGCCGGGCTGCGCCCACGGCATGATGGACGCGCCGGGCATGTCGGGATCGAGCGCCCGGCGTACCACGCCCACGCCCCCATAATGGTTCTCCACCGGATGGAGAGCGCTCCTAAGACGACGCAGTCCCGGCCAGTCGGCGTCCAGCAGGCGCTCGAGGCGGGCCTGCCGGATGGCCAGGGCCAGCGGCCGCAGGCGCTCAAGCCAGGCCGCCTCTCCGTACGAGGGGTAGCCGGCAAAGACCTCGTCGGCGCCTTCTCCGGTCAGGAGGACCGTCAGTCCAAGCTCGCGCGCCGCCTCCGCCACCATGTCAAATGTGAGCACCGTCGGGTCGCCTAGGGGTTCGTCCAGCGCCTCGGCCACCGCGAGCAGGCGATTTTCGACGTCGCTTTTGACCGGAACCGGAACGGAGACGAGACCAAGTTCGGCGGCCAGCTGCGATGCCGCCCCCGATTCGTCCTCCGCCGTGAGGGAGGCGCCGGGCCCAAGCGTGAGCGCGGGAAGGCCCCGCGTCTCCTGCGCCGCTGCCCAGGCCACCCAGGCCGAGTCAACCCCGCTCGAGAGCATCACGCCCACCTGTCGGTCGGCGGCCAGATGTTCGTGCATGACCGATGTCCACTGCGTCTTCAGCGTCCGGGCGGCGTCCTCGATGGATGTAGGCAGAACCTGGAGCGGCCTCTCAGACAGCGTCCACCAGGACTCCGAGCGCGGATGGAGGCTGTCCTGCGGTCGGAGCCGGTGCCCCGCCGGCAGCTTGCTTACGCCGCGCACGAGGGTGCGGGGGGCGGGGACGTAGCGATGAAAGAGGTAGCGGGGAATCAGGGTTTCGTCAATTTCAGGCGCGAAGTCGGGCCACGCCGCAAACGCTTTCAGCTCGGACGCAAAACGGAGCCGGCCAGGGGTTTCCCACAAATACAGGGGCTTCAAGCCGAGTCGGTCGCGGGCGAGGAGAACGCTTCCCCGTGAGCGGTCCAGAACCGCCAGCGCGAACATGCCAGTGAGGCGGGGCAGCATGTCCGCTCCCCACTCTTCGTAGAGGTGCGGAAGCAGCTCGCTGTCCGCGCCCGTCTTCAGCATGTGGCCACGCGCCAGGACGAACGCGCGCAACTCTTCGTAGTTGTAGAGTTCCCCATTCATGACGGCCCCTATGTGTCCATCCTCCGACACGTAGGGCGGCACGGCGTCGACGCTCCCGCGGACAGACAGGCGGGTCATGCCAATGACGCCGCGGTGGGCGGCATACATGCCCTCGCCATCCGGCCCCCGGTGGCGCAGTCGCGCCAGCGCACCCAGCACGGAATGCATGTCCGGTGGGCCGGCCATCGACGGACGCGTAATCCACTCGCCGGCAATCCCGCACATCAGCATTCCTCCCCAGGCCTGCTACCGACTGTCACCTGACGGTAGGGTAGGGGAGGAACGTGAAGTCGTCATGGACGGCCGGTGAGAAAACCTTTAGATTCTTACCCGCCAATGACGCCAGCCAGACCGCCGAGGGCCTTTCCCACCACCACACCGACCGCCACCGCCGCGCCGGTGACCAGGAGGAACTGGATCCCGCTTCGCCACCAGGAACCGCGCGCCACGACGGCTTTCAGCGTGCCCAGCAAGAAGGCGGCCGAGATTGCGCAGATGATGCTCCACATGAGGGCCGACGACGTCGGAATCGGCAGCAGGAAGGGGATGATGGGGGGCAGCGACCCGGCAATCACCGAAAGCGCCATGACGACGGCGTCTTTCCAGGACTGCGACGAATCCTCCATCATGATGCCCAGTTCCTCTTTCATCATGAAATCGACCCACTGGGTCTCATCTTTCATGAGCCGCTTCGTGAAGTTGGTGGCCTCCTCGGACGTAAAGCCCTTGTTGACCAGGATTTCCTCGACCTCCCGGCGTTCCTCGTCCGGGACCTCGCGCACCTCACGCATCTCTCGTTCCCACTCGGACTGGAAGAACTCGTGCTCCGCGCGTGTCGAGAGAAACTGACCAAGCGCCATGGAGACGGTCGCGGCGACCATGGCCGCAAACCCGGCGACCACTACCTCATGGCGGCTCATGTTGGAGATGGTGACGCTCACCATCACCCCCGCGATGGAGACGAGGCCATCATTGACCCCAAACACCACCTCGCGGATGGAACGCGCGGCGGGCGGGGCATGTGTGCTCTCAACGGCAGACGTTGACATAGCTCCTCCTTGTCAGGGCGGCGGTCACGAACGGGCGCCGACGAGGCCGCACGAAATCACGTCATCGACCGGTGGCCGGCGGCGAGGGGGCGGCGAGAAGGTAGCCGGCCGCCGTCCGACGTACAAGATGCCCACGGTCTCCTCCCCGGCCTCATACCCGAGGGCGGCCGGGATGGCCTGGCTGGCGGTCATGCGGCCGGTGCGCCACATGGCGTCGTAACCTCGTTCCTGAAACAGCAAGAGGAGGTTTTCGATCGCGGCCCCGCACGCCAGGAGGTCCTCCTGGCGCCGGATGGGGTTAATCGGGTCCGTCACCATACCAACGAAAATAAGCACCGGCGCGCGCAGGAGCTTCTGGGCCTCGCGGTGCTCGGTTCCTTCCGCGGCCCAGTCACGGGCACGCGCCTCTTCGGCAAACAACCGACCCAATTCTTTTCGATCCTCACCGAACGCCACGTGGAAGCGCCACGGAAACGTGTACTTATGATTGGGAGCCAGAATGGCAAGCCCTACTAGCGACTTTACCTCATCAAAGTCCGGGCCGGGAAGTTCGGGATCTAGCAGGGCGGCGGATCGACGCTCCTCGACCAGTGTAGACAGCGAAAGCATGCTTCTCCTCCCGACAGGCGGTGCACCAGATGGGCGACAGACGTGACAGCAGAGCGGGTCCGGGACCGATAGTCATCGTTTTGAACCATACACTGTTCAAAATCGTCTTGTAAACCGACGGCCCCGTGCCCGGGCCGGGCGGACGTCCGTGGGCCGCGCCGTTCTCGCAGTCAGACACGGGATGTTCTCCCCGCCGCCGGGCCTCGGACTGTAGGAAAAGCCAAGCGGGCCGGTCGTCTGGGACAGGTGGGTCCCGGTATCGGACGCATGGGCGCCCCCTGTCCTGTTGCCGGCGGGGAGATGCTCTCGTCTCCCCGCCGGCACGGCGAGAGATGTCGGCTGCGAAGGTGTCCGGCCCTCCGGCTCGAATGTATCCCCAGAGAGAAAATGCGTCTCTCCCCGTTATCCGAGGTTAACGCGCTTTATTAAGGAAGGGATTTTCCGTGGCCAAAACGGCGGTGGACAGGCGGCGGAGCCATGAGGAGTTTTTGGCGGCGCAGCGCCGCTATCTGGTTCCCGGCGTCGGTCTCTACTATCAGGATCCCCTGGTTCTGGTAGAAGGCTCCGGCACCCATGTTACCGATGATCGCGGCACGCGCTATCTCGATTTCTTTGGCGGCATCCTGACGGTCTCCATCGGTCACGCGCACCCGGCCGTAGCGGCGGCTGTGAGCGAGCAGGCGCGCACGCTCGTGCATACGTCGACGGAATATATCACCGCACCGATGCTGGATCTGGCCGAACGCTTGGCCGCCATGACCCCCGGTGGGCTTTCGCAGAGCTTCTTCACGACCAGCGGCACGGAAGCCAACGAGACCGCCGTGGCGCTGGCCCAGCAGGCGACTGGCGCGAGTGAGATCATCGCGCTCCGGCACAGCTACTCGGGCCGCTCCCAGCTTGGCATGGGCCTCACCGGACAGGCGCCCTGGCGGCAGGGGGTGGGGGCATTGCCCATCCGGCACGCGATGAGTCCGTACTGCTATCGGTGCCCGGTCAAGCGGACGCCCGACACATGCGCGCTTGAGTGCGCCGAAGACTTGGAAGAGCTCATCGCCACCTCGACCAATGGCCGCCCGGCTGCGCTGGTGGCGGAGCCGATTCAAGGGGTCGGCGGATTCATCACCCCGCCAGCGCCGTATTTCGAAAAGGCGGTGGGGATCGTGCGCCGACATGGCGCTCTCTTCATCGACGACGAGGTGCAGACGGGCTTTGGCCGCACCGGATACGCCTTCGGCATCAGCTACTACGGGGTAGAACCGGACATCATGACCTTTGCGAAGGGGCTTGCCAACGGCCTCCCCATCGGGGCCGCCATAACCACGCAGGATGTGGGCCGTCACTATCGGGGTCCGACCATCTCGACCTTCGGCGGCAACCCCCTGTCGATGCGGGCGGCTCTGGCCACGCTTGACGTGATGGACGAAGAGCACCTGATGGACAATGCGCGGGCACGGGGCACCGAGCTGCGCGCCGGTCTGGAGGAAATCTCTGACCGCTACCCGGCCGTGGGCGACGTGCGCGGGCGGGGGCTCATGCAGGGCATGGAAATGGTGCGGCAGGACAAGGCGCCGGCGCCCGATCTGGCCGATGAGGTCATGGAGGGTGCGAGAGAGCGGGGTCTCCTGGTGGGACGCGGCGGCCTCTACGGCAACACGATCCGGGTCGCTCCGCCGATGACGGTTCCGCCCGCAGAGGTAGGAGAGGCGTTGGCGATTCTGGCCGATACGGTGCGGCACGTGTACGGATGCCACCCCGAGCTCCGCTCGGTGACGCCGACACGGGTGCCGGTCGAATGAGGACGGGGGCGCCGTCGGTCCCGGAGAGCCTCCTTCCGCACTATATCGACGGCGGCTTTCGCGCGCCCGTGGCCTCGGAGTGGATGCCGGTCTATAATCCCGCCACAGGCGAGGCGACGGCCCGCGTGGCCATGGACGACAGCCGGGCGCTCGAAGATGCGGTGGCTGCCGCCCGGCGCGCATTTCCGGACTGGGCCGCCACCCCCATCATGGAGCGGGCCCGGGTGATGTTCCGCTATCGGGACCTCCTGGAACAGGCGCATGAGGAGCTGGCGCGCTCGGTCACCGACGAGCATGGCAAGGTTCTCGACGATGCCTATGCGGAGGTGGGGCGGGGAATTGAAGTGGTCGAACTGGCCGCGAGCGCACCCTCGGTGATGAAGGGCGAGGTGGTGGCCAACATCGCCCACGGCGTGGACGTGGAGATGGTGCGGGTGCCGCTTGGGGTGGTGGCCGGGCTCACGCCCTTCAATTTCCCGGCCATGATTCCGCTCTGGATGTTCCCGATTGCGCTGGTAGCCGGCAACACGTTCGTCCTGAAGCCGTCGGAGCGCACCCCGCGGACGGCTCTTCGCCTGGCCGAGCTGCTGACGGCCGCCGGTCTCCCGCCGGGAGTCTTGAACGTGGTGCATGGGGGAGCCGGCACCGCATCCGCCATCCTGGCCCATCCCGATGTGCGGGCCGTGTCATTTGTCGGCTCGGAGCCGGTCGCGCGCCATGTGTACGAAACCGCGGCTTCTCGGCACAAGCGCGTGCAGGCGCTTGGCGGCGCCAAAAACTTTCATGTGGTCATGCCGGATGCCGTCCTGGACGATGCGGTGCGGGGCCTCGTGAGCTCGGGGTATGGATCGGCCGGCGAGCGCTGTCTGGCCTGCTCGGTGGTGCTGGCGGTGGGCGACGTGGCCGACCCGCTGGTCGCCGCGCTTCAGGCGGCCGGTGACCATCTTCGGGTGGGTCCCGGCACGCAGGCCGGAACCGAGATGGGACCTCTCATCCGCCGCGAGCATCGGGACCGGGTCATCGGTTTTATCGAAAGCGGGGAGCGCGAAGGGGCCAGTCTGGTGCGCGACGGGCGCCGGGATCGGTTTGCCGGTGAGGGATTCTTTCTCGGGCCGACGCTGTTTGATCATGTGAGGGCGGATATGACCATCGCCCGCGAGGAGATTTTCGGACCGGTGCTGAGTGTGATCCGGGTGCCGGATCTGGGAGCGGCGGTGGCATTGGCCAACACGTCCGCCTTTGGCAACACCGCCTCCATCTATACCCGCTCGGGCCGGGCGGCACGGTACTTTCGCGATCATATCGAGGCGGGCATGGTGGGCGTGAACGTGGGTGTGGCGGCCCCGGTGGCCATCTTCCCCTTTGCCGGCTGGAAGACGTCATTTTATGGTGACCTGCATGCGACCGGCACCGATGGATACCGGTTTTATACCGAGCTTCGGGTGGTGACCAGCCGATGGCCTGACGATGGAACGGCGCCGGTGCCCTGAGCCTGCTGGTACAAGAGCGGGTGTGACATGGAAAAGTCCCGGTATCGGCATGGCGGACCTGGCGAGTTGTGATAAGCTTTCCCGAAAAACCAAATATGAAGAGGCGAGGGGTGACGTCCATCCTCTCGGTGGCGTTCAGTAAATCAGGATGAAAACCGCAGAACCGGGCAGGAAGCGACGGGTGTGGCCCGTTGTTGTAGGCGGCGTGCTGGCCCTCATGCTGGCAGGGGGTTTGTACGTGCGCCACTTGGTTTCATTCCAGGGCGCATTTTCACATAAAGTTGAGGCCAAGAATCCACCGGCCTTCCGGCATCGCATCACCATCCTGCTGCTCGGCAACGCGCTTGCGATTATCAATAACCATGACGTCACCAATCCGTATGTCCGCGACCGCACCGACACCATGATGCTCGTCAGCATCAATCCGGAGACGGATTCCGCGTCAGTCCTGTCCATCCCTCGCGACTCGCGGGTCTATATCCCCAAGGTGGGTCTTACCAAAATCAACGAGGCCAATTATTTCGGCGGGCCGAAACTGGCCGTGAAGCTGGTCGAGCAGACCCTGCACGTCCCCGTGGACTACTACATGGAGACCACGATGTTCAACTTTGAGAAGATCATCAACAGCATCGGCGGTCTGACCGTGGACGTCACCCAGGCAATGAACTACGGCGGCACCGGAAGCCCGCTCGACATTCACCTGAAGCCCGGGGTGCAGCATCTGAACGGCCGCCAGGTTTTGGAGTATGTGCGCTTCCGGGCCGAGCCGCTTGGCGACATCAGCCGTATTCAGCAGCAGCAGTACATCGTGAAGCTCATACTGAAGAAGCTCCTCTCGCCCCGCTACCTGACCCACATCCCGAGTGTGGTCAGCATGCTGCGCCAGGACATCGTATACACCAATCTCAGCACCACCCAGATGCTGGCGCTCGGGCTTCTCGGGACGCACGTCCATCTGAATCAGGTGAAGTACGGGACGCTTCCCGGCCATCCCATCACGGCCATGGATCCCTACATGCACCAGATGCTGGACTATTGGGTCCTTGACCAGTCCCTCATCCCGCTGATGGTGCGTGAGTACGTGCTGAACGAACCCTTGACCCCTGCCCTGCGGCAGACGGTCCATGTGATTGTCGAGAGCGGGACCACCTCGCTCGCTCCGGCGGACCAGGTGGCCGCCTGGCTCCGCTCCCAAGGGTTCACCGTGACAGGCGTCCTGTGGGGTAATTCGCACGCTCAGACGCAGAACACGATCTTGGACTTTACGGGCGATGCCTACCTCGCCAACCGCCTGGCCGCCGCGCTTGGGCCACCCGGCAGTACGGTCGTGACGGAAAGCCCCTATCATGACTACCCCGGGCTTGATATAAAAATTACGGTCGGCACCGATCTGCACCTCAACCCGCGGGCCAAGGCCTGACCAGGCCGCGAGAACGCCAGGGCGTGGGTTCGGCGCGCACGGCCCACCCGTGGCCGCAAGCCGGGTCCCGGAGGGGTTGCTCCCCGCCCCGGCCTTAGTGTCGTCACCATCGTTTGGAGGAAAGAGCGTGGCTTCTTCCGAGTTTCAGACTCCGATCGAGACCATCCTGACCGATGTCGGGGGGGTCCTCCTGATGCCCAACCCCGAATTCTGGGTCCGTCTTCGTGAGGAGCTGCGACCGGATCCGGAGGTCGATCCGGAAGCGGTATTCTATGGCGCGGAAGGGCCCTGGAGCGCGTGCCGGACCGGGGAGATCGATTACGTAAGCTTCATGCGGGCCGTGGCCGCACGCCTCCAGGTGGACGCGGGGCGCCTCGAAGCCATTCGCTCGGTGTACGAGGTGACCGTCAATCAGGCCATGGTGGAGTTTCTCGGCGGCGCGCGCGCGATGGGACTGCGGATCGTGGCCGTGAGCAACGCCGACACCATGCTGGAGCAGCGCCTCTACGCGCGCGGCCTGTGGCCCGTTTTTGACGCGGTCGTGAACTCCGCCCGGGTCGGCGCGGCCAAGCCCGACCCCCGCATCTACCACCACGCCCTAAAAGCCGCCGGGAGCAAACCGGCGGCGTGTCTCTTGATTGACGACAAAGAGCGGAATCTGCCGGAAGCCGAAGAGATGGGCATCCAGGTCGCGCTCTTTACGCCTGACGAGGCGTTCGCAGAAAGGCTCCCCGCCTCGGTGGCGCGTCTCTATCCGGCGTCGGCCCCCATCGAGGCCCGGGGGTGGCCGGTGGACAAGGCGGGCGCCTAAGGAAACGGGCGGATACGGCGTTTGACAAAGCCTTTCCGCGAATGCTAGCATAGCCGACGGACTTTCTTTGTGGGTCATAGGGGGACGGCAGGCATGTACGCGGTAGTTGAAACCGGCGGGCGGCAGTACAACGTGCAGCCTGGCCAGCAGATCGTGATAGAAAAGCTTCCCGTAGACGCGGGGACGACAATCGCTTTTGAGCGTCTTCTTTTGGTAGTGGATGACGCCGGCGATGCGCACATCGGGCGTCCCTACGTGACCGGCGCGCGGGCGCTGGCCACCGTAGTGGCCCAGGAGCGCGGCAAGAAGATTCTTGTCTTCAAGTACAAGCCCAAGAAGAATTACCGACGCCGTCAGGGTCATCGTCAATATCTGAGCCGGGTGCTCATTGACCGCATCGAACTGTCTGCGGCCACATCCTGAGCGGGTTGACGGATGGTCCGGATCGCGGTCGAGTTTGAGGCAGGGGAAACCCGAAGCATCGAGGTTGACGGTCATGCCGGGCAAAACGATCCCGGCCAGGATATCGTCTGCGCCGGGGTTTCGGCCCTGGTGGAGACGCTCCGACTCGGGCTTGAACAGGTCGTTCCCGGCGGTGTCGCGGTCGACGTGAAACCGGGACATGCCGAGTTTCGGTTCCCGGCCGGGGCCGATGCCCGGCAGCGGGCGGTGGTGGACACCATCTTGGCAGGTCTTCGGGACCTTGCGGGCAGTTATTCGCAGTTTGTGACGTTTCAGGCGGGACCGCGCCGGTAATTCAGTCACCACGGTGGGAAAAGGGGACGCACGTACAATGCAACTTCAGCTGTTTGCGCACAAAAAGGGCGGCGGAAGCTCCCGCAACGGCCGCGACTCGAACCCGCAATATCTAGGCGTCAAGCGCTCGGATGGCCAGTGGGTGACAGCCGGCAGCATTATTGTCCGCCAGCGCGGCACCCACTTTCACGCCGGCAAGCACGTGGGCCTCGGCAAGGATTACACGCTGTACGCATTGGTGGACGGCAAGGTGTCGTTTCATCCGGGACGGCTGTCCCGGAAATATGTGAGCATCGTGCCGGAAGAGGCCGTCTAGCGGTACCAGGGACGGGTCGATGATGGCCCCGAGGACCCGCAGATCGTGGAAAGGTCCCGTGCGGCGGTCCCCGATGCGTTGGGGATGCGGGCGGGGCTTTCTCTTTTATGACGGAGGACCGGAGACCGTCGTCCCGTCAGCCTTCTTGCCTATCCGCGGGCGCGCCCGGCCGTCACTGGAGATCAGGTGCGCGACGCACGGTGGGAAAAGTGGGAATCGAGCAGGAGCGCCTCCTGTCCCTGGGGCCGCGGTCAGGGGTGACCGCGGGCGCACCGGCGCTTGATGGGATTCTCGGCGCCGCCAGAGCTTCTGAGGGCGTCGAGACGGAAGGCTCGGCACCTCTGCGGCCATGAGCTTCGCCATCCGGAAGAGCCGGTCATGATGGGAGAGCGGCCCCGACCTCTCGTTCCATCGCGGTGCGCTCGAGCGAACTCGATTGCGGCCGCGCGGATGGCCGATAGATTGGGGAATCTGGCGGACAGACTGCCCGGGGGCCCGCAGTGGCGTGACCACGCGGCCGGGATGAGCCGCGAGTGGCAGGAAGGAGCCGGCCGTGTTCGTTGACGAAGCACGCATCCGCATCGAGGCCGGGCGTGGAGGCGACGGGGCCGTCGCCTTTCGGCGCGAGAAATACGTGCCACGCGGCGGCCCGTCGGGAGGGGACGGGGGCAAGGGCGGCGACGTCGTGCTGAAAGTGGACGCGGGTCTTTCGACGCTGATGGATTTCCGTCATGAGACGCAGTTTCGGGCGCCGGCCGGGGATCCGGGCGGCCCCTCCGATCGCTCAGGGCGGCAGGGCGAGGATCTGGTCATTCCCGTTCCCCCGGGAACTATGGTGATGACTGACGACGGACGACTGCTGGCGGACCTCACCACCCCCGGCCAGACCTATGTAGCGGCCCGCGCCGGCCGTGGCGGCCGTGGCAACGCCCGCTTTGCCAGCTCCACCCACCGGGTGCCGCGCATGGCGGAACGGGGGCAGCCGGGCGAGGAACTTTTCATCCGCCTGGAGCTGACTTTGCTGGCCGACGTGGGACTCGTGGGCTTTCCGAATGCCGGCAAGTCCACCCTCATAAGCCGTGTCAGTGCGGCCCGCCCGCGGGTCGCCGACTACCCCTTCACCACGCTGGTGCCGAATCTAGGCGTCGTGGCCCGTTACGGCGAGCCGTTTGTGATAGCCGACGTGCCCGGACTCATTGAGGGCGCTCACGAAGGCGCGGGCCTTGGCCATGCCTTCCTGCGGCACCTCAAGCGCACCCGCCTTCTCCTGCACCTCGTCGACTGCTCGCCCCTGTCCGGCCGCGACCCGGTTAACGACTACGAGACCATTCGTGGTGAACTGCACGCCTTCTCGGCCACGCTTGAACAGCAGCCGGAGATTGTGGTGGCGACCAAGCAGGATCTGACCGGTGCCGACGAAGGGCTGAAAGCCCTGCGCGACCATCTGGACGTTCCCGTCTTCGCCATCTCGGCCGTGACGGGTCAGGGCGTGGCGGAGCTCATGGGCGAGACCGCGCGCCGGCTGCGCGAGATTCCTGCCCCGGCGGCGGACCTTCCAATGCCGGTGGTGGAGCCGCGCGTGCGCGGGCTTGAGGTGGCTCAGGACGAGGGACTCTGGCGGCTTCTGGGTGACGCCGAGGAGCGGGCCAGCATGACCCAGTGGGGCAACCTGGAGGCCGAAGAATATCTGGCCGAGTATCTCCGGCGCCGGGGGGCGGGTCCGCTGCTGCGGCGTGCCGGGGTGGAGGAGGGTGCGAAGGTCCAGGTGGGTCCGGGCCTTTTCGTCTACACCGAGGGCGCGCTCATGCCGGAAATACTCTGGAATCGGCTCCAGGAGGAAACCGCACCACGCGCATGAATTCGCGCGGAAGTTGTCAAGCGTGTCTTGCAGGAAATTTGAGGGACTCCTCGAATAGAGAGAAGTGAAGATGGGAGCGAGAGGCCGGACAATCGGCTTGATGGGTGGATCGTTCAACCCGATTCACTATGGGCATCTGGTGGCGGCGGAAACTGCTCGGGACGCATTTGCGCTTGACCGAGTGATTTTTGTCCCCGCCGGTGAACCTCCTCACAAGGCAAGAACGGTGGCACCGGCCGAGCACAGGTATCTCATGACCTTTCTGGCCACCGCATCGAACCGTCGGTTTGATACGAGTCGGGTAGAGATTGAGAGACCGGGGCCCTCGTACACTAGCGATACGCTAGCCCACTTCCATGCCTTAGACCCGGACGCGCACTGGTACTTTATCACCGGCGCGGATGCGGTGATGGAAATCGCCGGGTGGCATGCGGCCGAGGATATCTTCCGGTATGCCGAGGTGATAGCGGTTAGTCGACCCGGATACGCGCTCAGGCTGCGTTCTTTGGCGCCGGCGCTGGGAGACAACATCTCCCGTGTGCACCATCTCGAGGTGCCTGCGCTGGCCATCTCATCCAGCGACGTCCGTGCGCGCCTGTCCAACGGCCTGTCGGTCCGGTACCTGGTACCGGAAGGGGTCGAGGACTACATCCGGAAATGCGGCCTCTATGAGTCGGAACGGCAGGCGTAGAGTCACCGGTCGGGGCGCACGGCGCGCCGACGGGGGATAAACTATATACCCAGAGTCAGGCGGTTTCCCAGCACCACAAGTCTTTCTCTCCTGGGGGGACGGTGTCCGGGGGCCTGGGTTCCTGGCCGGGTGCCTGAGGCATGAATCCCACAGGAGGTGTATCGATCTCAATGGCCCGGACCCTTTATGTTGGCAATCTCCCGTGGTCGACAACCGAAGACGACCTCATGCAGGCGTTTTCGCAGCACGCGCAGGTTGTGTCCGCGCGCATCATCACCGATCGGGAGACAGGGCGCTCACGTGGCTTCGGCTTCGTCGAGGTCGGTGACGAGGACGCCGAGAAGGCCGTCGAGGCCTTGAACGGAACCAATCTCGGTGGCCGCGACATCATTGTGAACGAAGCGCGGCCGCGCCAGAACCAGTACTAGAGCGGGGCCCCTTCGGGGGCTCCGTTCATTTTGCGCCGGGCGCGTTCGCAGGAACGAGGACGAGACCATGCCGGACCCGCGTCTTACGGCCCTGGACGCCCCTTGGATGCGCCTGTCCGCACGGCGCCAGGCGCACTCTGTCAGCGTCGCCGAGCTGGCCCGGGATCTCGCGGCCGCGCACGGAGACGATCCCCATCTTCTATACCTCGCCGGCCTTTATCACGATCTGGCCCGAGAGCTGTCTGCCGACGAGCTTTTGATGGAAGCGCGGCGCCAGGCCTGGCCGGTGGACTCCTACGAGGCCGCGGCGCCCATCTTGCTGCACGGACCGGTGGCCGGCGGGTGGGCAGGCGATGCGGGGCTGCCGGCGCCTTATGCGGCGGCCATCTGGTGGCACACCACCGCCCACCCCCACCTGGATCGCGCCGGACGCATCCTGTTTGTCGCCGACGGGGTGGAACCGGGCCGCGGCCCCTATCCGGGCCGCGAAGATCTTTACGCCCGGGCTTTCATCAATCTCGGCGACGCGTACCAGGGGGTGCTGGCGTCGACCCTGGGATACCTGCAGGCGCGCGGACTCACGCCGCATCCCCGCCTGCTGGCCGCACACAGGGCGGCCGCGCCGCCCCCACCCCCGTGAAGAGTACAATAAAGACACGGGATGATCCCGAGAATCGAGAAGGATCCCAAAGGAGCGACCGGCTGACGGATTCCTACGAGATGGCGCTGATGGCGCTCGCGGTGGCGGAAGAGCACAAGGGTGAGGATGCGCTGATTCTTGACATGCGCCGCGTGACGCTGGTGGCGGACTATTTTGTCCTGGTCACTGGCCGGAACCTCATCCATATCGACACCATGGCCGAGGCGCTGGACGACCGGCTGGGCGCGGCGGGCCATCCGCTCCGCCATCGTGAAGGGCGGCGGCGGGCCCACTGGACGCTTCTCGACTTCGGCGACGTGGTCGTGCATCTCTTTACTGCGGAGGAACGGCGGTATTACGACCTGGAGAGGCTCTGGGGCGATGCTGACGTTGTCACCCGCGACGGCTGACTAAACCGCGAGCCCACTGCCCGGACGACGGCGCCCGCGGGAGTCTGAGCGGTGCGAGGCGGGACCGGGAGCGTGTGTGCGGTGCCCTTTGCCGATGAGCTCGGCGAGATTCAGGTCACGCTCGTGCCCTATCAGCCGCGCTGGGCGGTGGAGTTCCAGGATCTTGCCGACACGCTTGCCGCCGCCCTGGGAGGTCTGGCGGTCGCCATAAGGCATGTCGGATCGACGGCCGTGCCCGGCCTCCCGGCCAAAGATGTGCTGGACCTGCAGGTAGAGGTGGCCGACGTCGGCGACCCGGCCATCGCAACGGTCATGCTGGGGCTCGGCTTTCGTCTCCGTCCCGAGCCCTGGAATCGATCCGAGACCAGTTTTGGCGTCAGTTGCGCAAAGATGGTGTTTGCCCCGCCGGTGGGGGGCCGGCCGCTCAATATTCATGTCCGGGAGGCGGGGGCGCCCAATGCCCGCTACGCCCTCTTGTTTCGAGACTTTCTTCGCGCCCATCCCGACATCCGCGACGACTGGGGGGCGTTTAAGACACGCCTTGCGGGGCAGGTGGACGACCTCATGCTGTACGGGCCCATCAAGGACCCGGCCACCCGGATCCTGATGCGCCTCGCCGCCAGGTGGGCCGAAGACACCGGATGGGACGGGAGCGCCCGCCCCCGCTGACGCGCGGCGCGTACGCCGCGGCCCCGGTCAAATCTGGACGGCTCCTGACACCAGGGCCTGCACGGCCGCGGCAATTTCATCGGGGGCGTGCACGGGCGGGGCGCAGACCGTGCCGCGGCACAGATAGAGGGCCGGGGGATCTTCGTCCGCCACGCCAAGCTCCTCCCGGTCGGGATCGCCCGGCAAGACGGTGCGCACACGCCGTTCCGGATAGAAGAGGGCGAAGGCGGCCTGCCGCAGATCCTGCCCCTCGTGCCACTCCGGCACCGCCAGGCGAACGTCCAGCAGGGCGGCGGAGAAGCCGGTCTCGGCCGCGACCCAGCTAGCCCCGAACACGCCCACCTGACGGGCGACGCTGGCATACGCGCCCAAGAGACCGCTTGCGCGATCGATAAGGGCCAGATCCTGGCCTTCAAGGCCGAGGCGCCGGAGCAGGCGCGCCGCCTCCACATTCTCGGCCAGGGGCCGCTGGCGATCCTGGAGGCGGCCCTCTTCAGACGTCCCCGCGGGATGGTCAAAATATCCCGGTCGGTGGTCGCGGAGCTTATCGTCCATGAGGGCGAGGATGGCCCGCCCGCGCGCGAGGTGCTCCCGGTCGCCCGTCAGTTCATAGGCGTCGAGGCACGCGTGACCGACGGCCACGAGATCGAAGAGCCAGTTCACGACCGCGCCCTCGCGGTCGTCGTGCAGGAGGCCCGCGGGGCTCATGAGGCGGTCAAACAGCACCTCCAGGGCCGTGAGCGCGAGCGCGCGCAGATTCGCGTCCACCAGCGCCGAGGCCAGGAGGAAGGCGGAGACCATGAGTCCGTTGGGACCCGCATAGGCCGTCGGGTCCACGGCCGGCGCCGGCCGCCCCGCGCGCTCTTCGGCCGACAGGCCGTAGTACCTCTCGTCGGCGTCCTGCGAGCCGCCGAAGAGACCGCTTGGCAGCATCAGGCGAGCCTTGACATACTCGGCCGTCTTGCGGGCCACCTCGCGGTACGACTCATCGCCCGTGACCTGAAAGGCGTGAAGGAACAGGGTGAGGAGACGGGCGTTGTCGTCCAGCATCTTCTCGAAGTGCGGGTCGGTCCACTGGCGGGTGGTGCAATACCGGAAAAATCCGCCCTCGACCCCATCATGAAGCCCCCCGCCGGCCATGGCGTCCAGGGTACGCACGGTCATGCCGGCGGCGTACCCTTCGCCTGCCAGCGCAAATCGCAGGAGGAGGCATTCCCAGGCGTCGACCTGCGGGAACTTGGGCGCCGTCCCGAGGCCCCCGTACGCGCGGTCAAACTGGTTCTGGATGCTTTGCAGGATCTCCTGGGCGGCCTCGCCCGGCGGCGCCACGAAGGCGGGATCCGGCTCCAGCTGCTGGGTGGCCGTCGTGCGGGATCCAAGCTCGGCCGCATGCTCGGCAAAGTAGTCCCGCGCCTGGCCCAGCAGCTCGCGCATGGCATCCGGGGGCACGTAGGTGCCGCCGGTGAGCACGTCGCCGGCGGGCGTCAGCACGGCCGTCGTAGGCCAGCCGCCCATGTTGTAGCGCAGGTTGATGTCGGGACGCACGTCCTGGTCGACCCGGACTGGGATAAACTCTTGATTGATGAGACGGATGATGTCGGGATCGGAGTAGGTGGTCTCGTCCATCACATGGCACCAGTGGCACCACACCGCCGATAGGGACAGCAGGATCGGACGGTTCTCCTCCTGGGCCCGGCCGAAAGCCTCCTCGGACCACGGCTGCCAGAGAATCTCGGAGGCCCGGTTGGGGCGCGGAGAAAAACGGAATGGAGACTCCCCTTGCGCCATGTACTCGCACTCCCTCCGGACCCGACGGCATTGTCGATCCGCATCCGCCGGCCTGCCCACGGCCCGGGTCTCCCGGCTCACGGATGGACACGGCACCTTGCGGGCGGGACCGGCGGGGTCCTTGGCTCATGGTAGGAACCTGGGGAGGCGGGGTCAAGTGACCGGCGGGCGGTGGCTGGTCGTGACCGGGGCCCGCTCCGCCATCGGCCGCGCCGTGGCGGAGGGGTGGAAAGCGCGCGGGGGAAAGGTGCTGGGCCTCTCCCGGTACCCGGATCTCCCGGGCATGGATCGGGTGCTGACCGTCGACCTCACGGCACCGGAGGCGGCGGCCGCGGCTTTGTCGGAGGTGCTGGAAGAGACCGGCATCCGCCCGCGCGCCTTCTTGCACGCGGCCGGTGTCGTGTTTGCCGATGACGCGCGCCACACGACCGTCGACGAGCGGCGGCGCATGCTGGCCGTGAATCTTGAGGCCGGATTTACCCTGATGGCCGGTCTCGCCGGGAGGGTGGCGCGGCCGGCCTCCTTCGTGCTGGTGTCAAGCGTGGACGTGGGACGGGCGCCGCGGGCTGGCCCATCAGCCGTGTACGGCGCGGCCAAAGCCGGGCTGGAAGCGCTGGCGCGCCACCTGGCGGTGGAGTGGGGCGCCGAGGGGATCCGGGTGAATGCCGTCCGTCCCGGTCCCATGGCCGGCGGGATGGGTATTTTCGGGGACGCGTCGGCGTACGCGGCCCGGACCGCGGACCACAGTCTCCCCACCGCCGAGGAGGTGGCCGCGGCGGCCCTCTTCCTGCTGGGCCCCGAGGCCAGCGGCATCACCGGCCAGGTTCTGGCCGTTGACCACGGCTTCGGGTTGGAATATTGAGGAGGATCCGCAAACGGGGCATGGCGAAGCAATCCGTATGAAGCCCTTCACATTCATTCATGCCGCCGATTTGCATCTGGACAGCCCCATGCTGGGACTCGGGCGCCTGGAGCCGCGGGTGCAGGGGCGGCTCCGGGACGCGAGCCTGGAGGCGTTCGACCGCCTCATTGACTTGACCCTGAAGACCAACGCCGCCTTTCTGGCCATGGCCGGTGATGTCTTCGATCATGAGACGCCCTCGCTCCGTGCCCAGTTCCGGCTCCTAGACGGCATGCGCCGGCTGGAACAGGCGTCGGTGCCGGTTTTCTGGGCGCACGGCAATCACGATCCCTTCGGGAGCCTCTCGACCCATGTGCACTGGCCCGACAACGTCGTGCGCTTTCCGGCCGGCCGTGTGAGCTGGCAGCGGGTGGAGCGGGCCGAGGATATTCTGTGTGCCGTGTATGGCATCTCCTACCCGACCGCGGCGGTCACCGAGCCCTACGCTCGTCAGTTCCTGCGGGAAGACGACGCGCCCTTCGCGGTGGCAGTTCTGCACGCGAACGTCGGCGGCCAGCCCGGTCATGACAACTACGCGCCGGCGAGTCTCGGTGATCTTCGCGCCGCCGGCTTCAACTATTGGGCCCTCGGGCACATCCACCATCGCGGGACGCTGTCGGACGACCCGCCCGTGGTCTACGCCGGAAACCTGCAGGGACGCCACGTGCGCGAGACGGGCCACAAGGGGGCCTACGTGGTGGAGGTGGACGCGGCCGGCCGGACGCGCCTCACGTTTGCACCTCTGGGTCCGGTGCGCTGGGAGCTTTTGAACGTCGACTGCGACGGCTTTTCGGGCTGGGACCAGGTGGAGGAGAAGGCGCTTGCCGCCCTCGAACCGCTCCGACCCGCCCCGCACGAGAGCGGGGTGGTCGTGCGCATCCAGCTTTCAGGCCGCGCCAATCTGCCTTTCGATGCCGACGCCCTGGGAGACCTTGCCGAACGGCTCTCCAGCGATCCGGAACGGGACGGCCCCTTCTGCTTCGTCGAGTCGATCGAGAACAGGACCCGCCGTCCGCGCCAGGGGACTCAGCCGGAAGGGCTTTGGGCCGAGGTGATATCTCGGATCCGGGGGCCGGCCTATGACAACTGGAACCCTGCCCAGGTCCGGCTGCCGCTTGACCGGGAGGCCGCCCGCAGCGAGGCGCTCCGGCTTCTGGCCGACGCACTCGATGAGGTCGAACCCGATGCGAATTAAGACCGTCCGCTCGCTGGGCTATGGTCCGCTGCCGGACGGCTTTCAGATGTCGCTTGACGCGACCGGGCTTATTCCCCTGGTGGGTCCGAACGAGGCGGGCAAGTCCTCCCTGCTGAATCTCCTGCGGGCGTTGCTCTATAAAGACCGCCGCAACAATGTACGCGAGGCGGAAGGTGGACGACTTGAGGTAGAGATGGACGATGGCACCGTGATCCACGCCGAACGGCGCGGGCAGCGGCACCGGGTCTTTGATGCGCAGGGGCGGGCAGTGGCGGAGGACGAGTGGGAGCGAAAGCTCGCGGCCGATTACAAAGTTTTTGAGAACGTGTACGCGTTCGGCCTGGGAGAGCTGGAGAGAGGCGAATCCCTGGATGCGAAAACGGTCGGAGCCCGCCTCATCTCGGCCGGGCTCGGGGTCCATGTGGACGTGGTCAAAGTGGAGAGCACGCTCCAGCTGCGGGCACGGGAGCTTTATGCGCCGCGCGGTGTGAAGCCGCCCCTGAACGTGGCTCTCGCGGACATAAGGCGGCTCGAGGACGAGATTGCCCGCGGGGAAGCGGAGCTGTCGCGTTATGACGCCCTTCAGGCCGAGCTTGCGGCGGTTGAGGAGCAGGCGTCTGCCGCGTCCGACGAGGAGCGGCAGGCGGCCGCCGACCGGAAGCGCCTGGCCGACATGGACCGGATCTGGGAGCGGTTCGAGCGCCTGCGGAGCGTCATGCGGGAGCAGGCCGCACTGTCGCACGCCCGCGACATCGGCCCCGAGCTTATCGCCCGCTTCCAGCGCCTGCGCGACCAGCTGGAGGCATCCCGCACCCGCGCGGCCGCGCAGGAGGAGCGGGTGCTGCAGGCGCGTCTTGCGCTCCCCGCGCCCGAGCGGCTTCATGCATTCCGGCGCCCCGAGTGGGTGGCGATCATGGAAGAGGCACGGGAGATTCCCGACTGGAAACGGGACATTGACCGGCACCGGGGCGCGGCCGAAGAACTGTGGACGCAGATGACCGCCGAGTCGGAACGGCTCGGCATCACCCCGGAACGGCTGGCCGCCGGCATGGCGGTTCGCGTCATCGAACCGCAGATGGACGCTCTCCACCAGGCCCGCGCGGATGCGCGGCGGAACACGGCCGAAGCGGAGCGGGCGCTTTCCGAGGCCGAGCGCGAGGTGGCGGAGACGGACGCACTCCTCGACGGTCTCCGCGAGATCCCGCGCCGGGAGGAATGGTCCGCGCGCCGGGCCCGCCTGGAAGCGCTTTTCGCGCGGCCCCGGCCGGCCGTCGATGGGCCGTGGTTCTTGTGGGCGGCGGCGGTTCTCCTAGCGCTCGTGGGAGCGGGGCTGGCACGGTCCTTTCTGGGCGCTGTCGTCGACGCGGGAGCGGCGGCGGCGGCCCTTGCCGGCCTCGTTCTTTCGCTCATGCGGCGGAGCGCGCGATCGCATGACGCCCTTTCGGCGGCCGGTGTGTCCTCGTGGGACCGGCTCCCGGCCGAGCGCCTTTATTGGGATGAGCTTGGTGCGCGGGTGACGGACCGCGAGCAGGCGGAGGAGAGACTCGCGCGTGCCCGCCGCGCCGTCGATGGGGCCCGGGCCGTCCTCCTGGAGGCGCGGCGGCAACAGGGGACCGCCGAGCGTGCCTACGTGGAGGGACGGGCGGGCGCGGAGCTCCCGGATCTTGAGGGCCCGGAGCTCCAGCATTGGCTTTCACGGGTCGACGACGCGCTGCACACGGTGAGCCAGTATCGCCGGGCGCGCGAGCAGATGGCGGATGTTGAACGGACGCGGGCCCGGTTCTTGGACCGCGCCGCCGCTGCAGCCGTGCTCCTGCACCTTGAGGTGCAGGACACGCACAGCCCCGACACCTGGTGGCGGCTGCGGCAGGAGTGGCTCGACATCCCGACGCGGGAGGAGACCCTGCGCGGCCAGGAGGCGGACGCGGAGGGGGCCCGCACGGACGCTTTGCGGGACGCCCGGCTCCTGGCGGAGTGCCTGCAGGATCTGGACGTCCCGGACGCGGGGGCCGCGGCCGCGCGGGTGTCAGAGGCTCTTCAGTACGAAGCCCTGGCCCGCGAGGCGATGGGGCTTCAGGCCGAGCTGTCGGCGGCCTCGCACGGCCAGGGTGTCGAGGCCTTTCTGCCCTATCAGGATGTCGGCCTGGAGGGGGCCCTCGAGGCGCAGCGCGTGCGATTTGACGAAATCCGCGCCGCCCGTCAGGAGCGCCAGCAGCAGGCGGCCGTTCTCCGTCAACGTCTGTCCCTCCTGGAAACCTCGGGTGAGCTGTCGGACCTGCGGCTGCAAGCGGAGGCACGCCGCGGTGAGGCGCGGCGTCTCTACCAGCGGTGGGCGGCCTATACGCTGGCCGCACAGGTGCTGCAGGAAAGCCGTGAGCACTTCCAGCGGGAGCGGCAGCCCGAGGTGCTGAGACGGGCCTCGAGCCTTTTTGCCTCCTTCACGGCCGGGCGCTATCTGCACGTGCTGGCCCAGGCCGATTCGGTCCACGATTTGGCGGTGGAGTTGAGCGATGGCCGCCGTTACCCGGTGGAGGAGCTCTCGCGCGGGACCCAGGAGCAGCTCTATCTCGCCCTCCGTCTTGCCTGGATCGAGGACCGCGAGCAGCATGCGGAACGGATGCCGCTGGTGCTGGATGACATCTTGGTGAATGCAGACCCCGAGCGTGAGCAGGTTATGGCCCGCACGCTCGTGCGGTTTGCCCAGAACCGGCAGGTGCTGTACCTTACCTGCCACCCGGAGATTGAACGGAGCCTCAAGCGCGCGAAGAGCAGGAAGGCGGTGCCGCTCGCGTCCCTGGCCGGGGCGCGTTGACCTCAAAAGCGCCAGCGGCCATACTGTCAGGGACATTGGCTAGCGCGGCACCGCGTCGGCCACGCACGCGAGGAGAGGTACCCACGTATCGGCGGTCCTGTCTCAACGAAGATTGCTGGATGTACCGCAGTTGGTGAAGATGGCGCTGGCGGTCGTGATTGCCATGGCGTCGGCGGTTCTGGGCGCGCTGGTGGTGGCGGCCCGACGGTCCCGGGCCGTGCGCTGGGCGTGGCTCCTGTCAGGAGTGGCGGCCGGCGCGCTGGTGGCCGAGACGGTTACCAGTCTGTGGATCGGTCCGCCCGGCTCGCCATTGGAGCCGGGTCTCGACGGCCTCTTGATGGGCATCGTGCTCTCGTGGCTCGCCACCCGCCGTCCGAAGAAGCCGGGTTCCTGAGCCCCAGGCGTTTCGGTGCGGCTCTCGGCCCCCAACCGCCGTTTCCGGCCCCAGGTGAAAGCCGTCGCCGGTGGCCGGAGCCTCTCGGAAGTCCGACCCGCTCATCGTCCCGAAACACCCAGAGATTAAGTGGCGGCCTCAACTGTCCCTGGCGGCGCTTACGTGGCGCCGGGCGGCCCTGACGTGTGGCGCGGTCTTATGGCACGGGGCATCCCGCTGCCGCGGGTCGACGGCGGACCATCCTGCCGCCGCCGCCATCCTCGAGCCGGCTTCAGCCAGGAAGCGGTCAGGCTCACGCTTCTCTCCCTGGCCACAAACCCCTCACCCGGCTTCAGTCGCGCCGCATGCGTCCGCGCCATCGGTTCCTCTCAGCACCCGCCGAAACATTGCGGCCGGCCACCGTTGGCGGCCGTTGGCCGGACCGGCGGCTAACGCGTCTCGCTGGCCGCGTCCTCCTCGTCCTCAGGCAGGTAGAGGGTCTCGGCTTCCGTGTCGTAGTGAAAGAGGTCCGCGTAGCGGCCCCAGTAGATGGCGGTGGCGAGCTGGACCTCCGCCTCCTCGGCCGAAAAGTGCTCTTCTAAGATGTCGATGAAAAATTCGCGCCCCATGGTGCCGTTGGCCTTCGACCGCAGCACCCGCTCGATGAGGCGGAAGATCGGTATCTGGACCAGGTCGTCGCGAATCATGGCTTTCTTGAGCGCCGCATCCGCCTCACAGAATTTGATCCCGTCGGGCGTGAGGATGATGTCTCCCTCCTCGACCTTCGCCAGGTGGAAAAGCTCGGCGGTATCGGTCACGGGCAGGAGATCGTCCACTTCCAGCAATAGCTCCGCGCCCAGATGATAAAGATCGTCGCGACCCCCGCGATCGGCGACCAGCTCCAAAAGCCCGGTCAGCATCGAGAGATGTCCGGTCGGAATGGGCTTAAGCCGCGCGGCCTCGCCGGGCTTCGGCGTCTCGACCGGAGGCTCCTCGGCGACCGGCGTCTCGTCCCAGCCGGTCACGATCTTGTAGACCTGGTCAACGAGCCCGATGAATTCGGATGCCTTCCGGTTGCGCGGGTGGGGCAGCGTGACAGACAGGTCGGCCACCACCCGGGCGGGGTTCTTGGACAGGATGATGATGCGGTCCGCCATAAAGACGGCCTCTTCAATGCCGTGCGTCACCATGAGGATGGCCTCGGTCGGCAGCTGATGGTCAAGCCACCAGTCGAGGAGTTCCGACCGGAGGTTCTCGGCTGTCAGAAAGTCGAGCGCCGAGAACGGCTCATCCATCAACAGCAGCTCGGGGTCAACGGCCAGGGCGCGCGCGAAGCCGACCCGCTGACGCATGCCCCCGGAAAGCTCCTTCGGGAAGCCGTCCTCGTAGCCATTGAGGCCGATTAGGTCAATAAGGCGGCGCGCCCGCTCGTGCCGCTCCTTCATCGCCATGCCCTTGGCCATGAGTCCCATCTCCACGTTTTGCTGGACCGTGAGCCAGGGATACAGGGCGAACGACTGGAACACCATGGCGGCGTGGGGGTTCGGGCCATCAAGCGGCCGGCCCCGGTAGAGCACGGTACCGTAGGACGGACTCACGAGGCCCGTGATGATGCGGAGCAGGGTCGACTTGCCCGACCCGGACGGGCCGAGGATGGCGACGAATTGTCCGGGCTCAATGTCAAGGGTGATGTCGTCCAGCACCGGGATGTCATACCCATCGGGCTGGGTGTACGACTTGGAGACGCCCAAGAGCCGCACGAGCGCGTTCGTGCGGGGCTTCTGACTGATGGCCATCGCTGCTTCCTCCCTTCAGTGACTCCCGTGACCATAACGTCTCGCGCATCTACCCACGATTGAGGCTACTCTCCGTCCGGGCCCGCCACAACCGGCCTCACGCGTCCAGCGCATAGCGTTCGGAGGCCTGCCGGTAAAGAGGCCGCCAGACGAGCCGGTTCACCAGAACCACCGTGGCTGCCAGGCTCACGGTAGACAAGAGGAGCAGCGAGAACTGCCCGCTCAGGGCACTCTGGGCAATGAGCCAGCCGACGCCGAACACGTGATGGGTGTGACCCTGGAACGAGACGTACTCGGCCACGATGCTCGCATTCCAGGCTCCGCCGCTGGCCGTGATGATGCCCGTTATCAGATACGGAAAGATAGCCGGCAGGATGAGGGTGCGCCACGCCATCGCGCCGGACAGCCGGAAGAGGCGCGCCGATTCCTTGAGATCCTCGGGAATGGCCGATGCGCCCGCAATCACGTTGAACAGGATGTACCATTGGGTGCCCAGCATCATCAGCAGGATGGCGGCGAAATTAAGGCCGCCGTGGAGGTGAAACAGGATCGCAACCACGCTCGGAAAGAGGGCGGTCGCCGGCACGGAGGCAAAGATCTGGATAATGGGCGTGAGCGCCGCCGAGAGCTTGCGGTTAAGGCCAATGGCGACCCCGACCGGGACGGTCCACAAGAGCGAGATAAAGATCGACAGCAGTACGCGGCCCAGGGTGGCGGCGGTCGCCGTCATCACCAGCGGAATGGCGTGCTGGCTGTGGCTGAGGAGATGGATGCCGCTCCGGATAAACACCACCATCAGGTAGACGGCGCCCGCCAACAGGAGGGTGCGCAGGAAAGACAGGCTCGACTGCACCGCGGCCCGCGGCCGCCGTCCGGGACGGGCGCGGAACGCGCGATCGGACCACTCGGTGAGCGGCGCCCACACGCGGGCGGAAAACTCCTCGATGAGCACCGAGCGGCGCACGACCTTCAGAACTGCCGAGCGGGGCGACTCTCCCTCCACCATCTCCAGCTTGAATTTGTCGGCCCAGGCCAGAACCGGCCGGAACACCAGCTGGTCCATGAGCACGATGACGGCGACGAGCGCGGCCAGCCCGATGACCTCACGGCTCCAGCGCCCCTGATTGGCCGCCGTCTGCAGATACGACCCGATGCCGTGGAGTTGATACTGCCGGTTTCCCAGCGAGAACTCCTCCGCGGCCATCAGGAAGAACCAGCCGCCCGCCCAGGACATCATCGAGTTCCACACGAGCCCCCCCATGGCGTACGGGAGCTCCAGCGTCCGAAAGCGCTGCCAGGGCGTGAGGCGGGTGGCAAGGGCCAGCTCTTTGAGCTCTTTCGGAATGGTTACAAAACCCGTGTAGAGGGCAAACACCATGTTCCAGACCTGGCTCGTGAAGATGAGGACCACCGACGCCAGGTTGGGTCCGAGGGCGCTGCCAGGAAAAAGGGCGATGAACCCCAGAAGCACCGCCGGCAGGAATGAAAGGATGGGGATGGACTGCAGGATGTCCAGAATGGGAATCAGATAGCGCTCCGCGCGTGCATTGAACGCAGCCAGGTAGGCGTAGACGAGAGCAAATCCCAGCGCCAGCACGTAGGCCGCCGCCATGCGGAGCCAGGAAGCCAGAGCGTAGAGGGGCAGGCGGGCGAGACTTAGGCTGATAGCCCCGCTTTCGGGTCGGAAGCCGTGGCCGTGCGTGGCCCACGCCACCAAAGCCGCGATGGCGGCCAGGGCGCCCGCTCCCACGACGATGTCGGCCCAGCTGAACGGGGTCCGTACCTCGCCACGCTGAAACACTGCCATGACACGCCCCCCTCCCCATCAAGCAAGATGGCGGAAGTCGACCTGGAGCCGATTCCGACCAAATCGAAGCGTCTTGGTCCGTGAGGGTCGGGATTGCTGTCCACTCTCGCCACCTCCTATCCTGTCGGGTTGGGACGGCCCGAATCGGGTCTCTACACTGTTGCTGTTCTCAAGATAGGCGAAAGCGGCGCGAACGGCAATATCATAGGCTTCTCCGGGCGCCGCCACCCCGTCGCGCCACCCGGGAGCCACTGACCATCATGTCGAGGATGCACGACGGCCGGCCGAAGTTGCCGGGCCCTGTACCCGAAATCGCGGGCCGTCGGATGAGGAGGGGGGCCTCGGCCTTCGGACCCAGGGGATCAGGACCGTGGCCGGGGCGCCGGCGACCGCCGCCAGGAGACGCTAATGGTGCACGGTCTTCGGGTCGGTCACGCCGTGATGACGGCTTGCGAGCAAGATGCAGAGCGCGTCGAAGGGCCCCATTAAAATCTCTCACGTCACCGCCATCAGGCCATCTCGCGGGCTTTTGACCAAGATCGTGACGTCGAAGAGGTGTGGCCGAGACGGGCGGGAGCACAAATCCTCGCAGGGGTGCGGACGCCTCCACGCCAGCTCTTGGCCCATGAGACCGACAGGCTGTCAGATTGTCGGATTGTCAGATTGTTAGAAGGAAGCCAAAAAGACAGATGAGGAAAGTATGGCGCGTAACCCGCACCGGTGCGCGGCGGCAGGGTGGCGCGGCGGGGAGCGTCCAGCGGGACGCTTTTCAATCGCCCCCCCCCCGACGATGTCGGGTGGGTGCGCGAGCGGAAAGTTTGCGGCGGTGGCGGTCGACAGAGGGGAGGTTTTGATGGATGGACAAAGAATAGCCGAGTGACCGGCATGGTCACGAGACGACCCGGCCGGCACACGAGCGAGCGGCAGTCGCGAGGTCCGGGCGGCCGTGGGCTCCGCTGGCGTCGCGGCCTTGGTTTTTTCGCCGACGCTGGCAAGACGACGCGTGCAGCATGCGATCGCGGCCGGCCGCCTGTCGGATGGTTCTGTGGGCGGTCGCCGACCGATAAGAGAGGGAGACGCTGATGGCGGAAGGAGCCGTACTGACCCGGCCACCCCAGCCCTCCCTCTGGCGGCAGATGACCTGGTGGATCCTGATTCTGCCGGCCGCCCTCGGCGTGGCTCTCATCACCGGCAGTCTTCCCGTCCTCGATTACACCCACGTCATGGCCGGAACACTCTGGACAGGTGCAGACCTCCTGCTCGGGTTCATCGTGGGACCGGTGCTGCGGCGCCTCACACTCGAACAGCGGAAAGCGGTCATCACCTATCTCGTCCCGCGGACGCTCCTGTACATGCCGGTGGTCGCGTTTACCACCGGCACCGCCGGGTGGTATCTCGCCCTCAAGGTGGGGTACTGGCCGACGAGTCCCGACCGCAACTGGATTATCGGGGCGCTGGCGGTGACGACCATCCTGGCCATCCAGGGGTTCGGCATCATCCTGCCGAACAATCTGCGCATCTTAAAAGAAATTCACAAACGGGAGCCGGACGGCGTCCGCATCTCGCGCTGGAACCGGACCAATCTGGTTCTGGCAGGCGTGCAGGGGGCCCTGCAGGTCCTCATCATCGTGATCATGGTGCATCTGGCAGTCGGGTAGCGCTCCGGCTGTGACGGAGGCGCGGGCACGACCACCCGCCCCGAGCGTCACGGAGGCGGCCGCGACGGGCCGCCTTGCAGACGCCGGCGCGGCCACGAGAAGCGGAGCGAGAGCGTCCGGAAGGCTCGGAGAAAGCCGCATAATGGGCAGGAAACATGAGGGTCGAGACACGTTTTATGCGGCAAGCACGGCGGCCGCGGCGGTGGTGGACCGGAGGAGGTGCAGACATCAAAGGTCGTGAGTCTGACGCGGAACGGTACTGGGTCGTCGGGCCAGATGCTTTTCGGGCCGGGCGCTTTCGGACCGACGTGCTGCGGAAGCTGGGGCCGGAGGCGGAGCTCCGGGTCATGCAGGGCCGCGTCCACCCCGAGGAGATTGCGTTATGGCTTCGCAGTACGAGCCTCTTGGGGGCGGAGATGCCGGGCCTCTTATGGTGGCAGGATCCGGAAGGTCTTCCCTTGAAAGGCGACGCGCTGGCTCTTTTGCAGCAGGCCACGGCCCCGCACCGCCGGCTTGCCATCTGCGTGGAAAAGGGCCTCGCCCCGGACGGCTTCCTGTCGGTGGACATGAGCGAGCTAAGAGGCCAGGCGTGGGACGCGCTGGTGCAGACTCTCGCCCGTGAAGAGGGGGTCGCGCTGGACGTGGCCGGGTTCACGGCGCTCTCCCGGGCGACGCACCCCGCCGGGCACCAGGTGGTGCTGGCCTGCCGTCTCCTGAAGCTCGCCTATGGCGATCGCCGCCTCGGGGCCGAAGAGGTCGAGAACCTGGTGCGGCCCCTGGAGGCGCAGGCTCTCTATCGCTTGACTGACGCCCTCATTCTGCGCGACGCCCGCACGGCGCACCAGGAGCTTCGCACTCACCTGGAGCGCGGAGCAGAGCCCGTGATGGTGCTGGGGGCGATGAGCCGGCAGATGGGTCAGCTGGCAGCGTTCAAGCGCGCCTCGGCGGGCGGAGCGTCTGCGGCCGAGGCGGCCTCCAGCGTGGGCCTCCGGCCATTTCAGGCCCGAACCTTCGGGCGTGGCGCGGCCGCATGGGCCCCGCACGAGTTGGCGCGCTGGTTTGACCGGGCCCGCCGTGTCGACCGGGCGCTCAAGTCATCGCGGCTGGACGCGGCGGTCTGGCTGGCCGCCCTGGTGCTCCTCGCCGGCCCCGCCGCATGAAAACAGACCCGCTCAGGGCGGGTCCGGTAGAAAAGCCACAAGGCGCGAACCGGTCGTCGGTCTTAGGACGCGTCGGCGCGGCTCATGCCGTTTAGGATGCGCTGCAGCCGCGACTTCTTGCGGGCGCCCGCATTGCGGTGGATGGCACCCTTCTGCGCCGCGCGGTCGATGCGCCCGGACGCAAACCGGTAAGCCGACTCCGCCTGGGCCACGTCTCCGGTGGCCACCGCCGCCTCAAAACGCCGCACCGCTGCACGATACATGTTCTTGCGCATCCGGTTGCGGAGCATGCGCTTGCGGTTTTGACGGATCCGCTTCTTCGCCGATTTGATATTGGCCACTGAAACGCTCGACCTCCCGGGCGAGAATTATATCAGAATGCAAGAACCACGTACCAGACATCCTATCGCCCAGGTCCCGCGATGTCCATGGACGTTCGCATCGAGGCGCGTTTTTGGCCTGCGCGACGCCCGGTTTTTGACGTTCGGGTTGGCCAGAGCGCTTCGCGGGCGTCCGTTGGGAGCCCTGACTCGGCCAGACGGGGCGGACCCGAGAGACCCGAGGGTCAGCTCCCCGCAGGCGCGTGTCCCCACAGCACCGGGACTCATTACGATACACTCCTCGGGAGAGGTGAATGCCCATGAACCCCCTGACCCTGACCGTGCTGTACTACAGCGCGACTGGAACCAATCACGCGATGGCGGCCGAGGCGGCGCAGGAAGGAGAGCGGCTCGGTGCCCGGGTCCGGCTGCGGCAGGTGCCGGAACTGGCGCCGGAGTCGGCCATAGCCGGCAATCCGGCCTGGCAGGCTCACCGCGCGGCGACCCGTGATGTCGCGGTCGCCACCCTAGACGATCTGCGCGATGCCGACTGCCTCATGGTCAGCATGCCCACGCGGTTTGGCGGCATCCCGGCTCAGATGAAGCAGTTTCTAGACCAGACAGGCCCTCTCTGGGCGACCGGCAGACTTGTCAACAAGGCCGTATCGGCCATGAGCTCCGCCCAGAACCCCCACGGAGGGCAGGAAGCGACGCTGCTCGCGTTTTACACCATCATGTTCCACTGGGGCGCCATCGTGGTGCCGCCGGGCTATTCGGATCCCGCCTTCATTGCGGCCGGCGGCAACCCGTATGGGGTGAGCACGGTCGCCGTCCAGGGTGGAGCTCTCAAGCCCGAGACGGCGACGGCCGTGCAGGCGCAGACCCGTCGTCTTCTGGAGGTAGGGCGGTGGCTCCGGGACGGGGCGGCCGCGGCGGCTGCCGCGACGGACTGAGCCCGATAGAAGTCAGCCAAGCGTCTTCGTTGTCACTAATCGCTCTTCATTGACACGCCCCTGGGCCGGGCTAGGATGAGAGTGGAGGGGTCGGATGTTCCAGCCGGACGTCGAGATGCTGCCCCGCGCCGATCTTACCCGCCTGCAGGAAGAGCGCTGGCGGCGTCTCTTTGAACGACTGGAGCGGTCCCCGTTTTACCAGGGCCGCCTTACGTTGAGCCACAGCATCAAAGACCATCCGCTCGATGCGGTGGCCGATCTGCCGTTTACCCGGAAGAAGGATCTGCGCGATCACTACCCCTGGGGGCTGGTCGCGGTGGAACGCGAACGCGTAGTGCGGCTTCATGCGTCGTCCGGCACCGGGGGCAAACCCACGGTCGTGGCCTACACCCGAGGGGATCTGGCCGTATGGGCGGAGCTGTGCGCCCGCGCCCTGGCGATGGCGGGAGCGCGGCCTGGCGATCGTATTCATAATGCCTATGGCTACGGGCTCTTTACCGGCGGGCTCGGTCTGCACCAGGGAGCGGAGGCGCTCGGTGCGGCGGTGGTGCCCGCGTCGGGCGGGGCCACGCGGCGGCAGGTGACCCTCATTGCGGACCTGGAGCCGGATGGCCTCTGCTGCACGCCCTCATTTGCCTGGGCGCTGGCCGAGACGATGCGGGAAATCGGGTACGACCCGCGCGAAACCTCTCTCCGCTACGGCGTCTTTGGCGCCGAGCCCTGGACCGAGGCGTTGCGGGAACGCATCGAGAGTGCGCTTGCGATCGAGGCGCTTGATATTTATGGACTGTCGGAGATCGTAGGGCCGGGGGTGGCCATGGAGTGTCGTGAAGGCCGCCGGGGACTTCACGTTGCCGAAGACCACATCTATCCCGAGGTCGTGAATCCCGCCACCGGCGAGGTGCTGCCGCCGGGTGAGCGGGGCGAGCTGGTGCTGACAACACTCAGCAAGGAGGCCATGCCCCTCCTGCGCTATCGCACGGGGGACCTGGTGTCGCTCTACGACGACGAGTGCCCGTGCGGGCGCACCCACCGCCGCATCTCCCGGGTGCTGGGACGGGCCGACGACATGTTGATTGTCCGCGGCGTGAACGTGTTTCCCAGCGAGGTGGAACGGGTTCTCTTGAGCTTCGGACAGCTCGGGGCCCAGTACCAGCTCGTCTGGGAAGACGGGCGCCTGGACCGCCTGCGGGTGGAGGTGGAGGCATCGGCAGTGCTGCCGACGGCGCAGGTGGCTCCGCTTGAACGGGCCGTGACCGAGCGCCTCCGCCAGGAACTGGGCGTGCGGGTGGAGACGACGATCGTGGCGCCGATGAGCCTGCCGCGGCCCGAGGGCAAGGCGGTTCGGGTGGTCGACCGCCGGACGCGAGCCCGCTGATGGCGGCCGTACTCTACGCCCTTTATCACCGCCCGCCCGACCCGGCCGCTTTTCTCGATCATTACCGCTCCGTGCACGCGCCGCTGGCCGAGGCCATGCCCGGACTCATCGGCTTCTCGCACTCGCTGGTGGCGCAGGGCATCCTCGGCCGCGGGGACTGGTTTTACCTGGCCCGCATGCGCTTTGCCGACCGCGAAGCCCTCTCGGCGGCCCTGGCCTCACCGCAGGGCGCGCTGGCGGCACGGGATCTGGCCCGCTTCGCCAGGAATCTCGTGGAACTGTTCGTGGTGGAGGAGGACTAGGCCGGAGCCGCTTTCCTGGAATCTCCGGGACGGCGGTCCGGTCCCTTTCGCGTGGCTCGAGGAGGACAGACATATGGATGGAAATGAGAACCTGGTCCTGCGAGAAGATGACGGTCCGGTGCGGATCTTGCGGTTAAACCGGCCCCGGGTGCTGAACGCCCTCAACACGGCCGTGATGGAACGGCTGTCGACGGAGCTGCTGGCGACCGCGGCGGACGAGGCCATTCGGGTGGTGGTGCTGACCGGCAACGAGCGGGCCTTTGCCGCCGGGGCCGACATTGCGGAGATGCAGGGCAAGTCGGCGGTCGACATGCTGGACTCGGCCCAGATAAACGCCTGGGAGGCGATTGCCCGCTTTCCGAAACCCCTCATCGGGGCCGTATCGGGCTGGGCGCTCGGTGGGGGACTTGAGCTTGCCCTCTCGTGTGATCTGCTGGTGGCGGCGGAGAACGCCCGCTTCGGCCAGCCGGAAATCAATATCGGTGTGATGCCGGGGGCGGGCGGCACTCAGCGGCTCGCCCGGGTCGTGGGCAAGGCGAGGGCCATGGAGCTGGTGCTGGGCGGACAGCCCATCGATGCCGCCACCGCGCTCTCGTGGGGCCTCGTAAACCGGGTGGTGCCGGTGGAGCGGTGTCTGGCGGACGCCGTCAGCTGGGCCAAGAAGCTCGCGGCGGGTCCACCCGTGGCCCAGCGGCTCGCTAAGGAATCGGTCCTGTTTGCGTTTGAAAGCCCGCTCGAGTCGGGTCTTCGCCATGAGCGCCGCCTCTTTACGGAGCTCTTCGCGACCGAGGATCAAAAGGAAGGCATGGAAGCCTTCCTACAGAAGCGCCCACCCGAATTCCGGGGCCGCTGACGGCATGAGCGGCGACGAGCGGGACACGCGTCACGTCTTGCGCCTCATGATGGGCGCCGCCGTGACGGATATGGGGACCGGTCTCTTTTTCCTACTCGGCCCCTGGCTCATGTACGACCTGACCCGCTCGGCCTTCTGGGTGGGGATGGTGGCGGTTGTACAGGGGCTCATGGCCTGGGTGGGACCGGGGCTCGGCTGGGTGGTGGACCGGGTCGACCGGCGCCGCGCCCTCATCGTCGCACTCCTGGTGCAGGCCGTCGGCTCGGGTGGTCTGTCGCTCCTGGTGGACCTGCACCGGGCCACGGTGACGCTCGCGCTCTTGGGGGTCGTCCTCATCATGACCGGGACCCGGCTGCAGCTTTTGGCCGGATCCACGGTCCGCTTCCTGCTGACCCCGACCGCCTCCCGGCTGCGGCTCAACAGCTGGTGGGCGCTTGTGACGCTGCTTGCCCAGTACGGGGCGCCGGGCATCGCCGGCTTTCTCCTGCAGTGGCGCGGTGAGGGTTTCGCGCTTCTGGCGCAGACCGTGTCGGTGGCGCCGATGCTGGCGGCAGCCATCATGCTGCCGCGGCTGGCGGCGCCGCCGCAGGCGGAGTCGGGAACTTTGCGGGAGGCGGCCCGCACTCTGGTGAAAGAGCGTGCCCTCTGGTACTTCACGCTCACAATGTCCCTGTGGAACTGGAGCTTCGGCGGGATCCTCGCCATCTTGGTCTACTTCTACCGGCACGATTTGCACTTCACCGCAGCCGAGGTGGGCCTCGCCGGTGTCCTGATGGGTCTCATCCCGATGGGATTTGCGAGCCTGGGCGCGAAGCTGAATCAACGATTGGGACCGGGACGGGTACTGGTGGGAGGCGTGCTCCTCTCGGGCCTGGGCATGATGGTCCTGCCCGGTCTCGGATCCCCGTACTCGGTAGGGGCCTGTCTCGGCGCCCTTGACGGCCCCATCGCCCCTATCCTGGCCGCCATGAGCACGATCAGCCAGGCACGGATCCCGTCACGCCTCTACGGGCAGGTGAACGCCGTTCGGCAGCTGGTGTCCATGGGTCCGGGACCGACCGCCAGCGTGCTGGCAGGGGTTCTGGCCGGGCGCATCGGGGCCGGACCCGTAATTGAGGGACTCGGTGCCGTGACGGTTGTGGGCGCCATGCTGCTGGCATGGCGGACGCCGGTGGGCCGGGTGACGCTCGGCGGGCACTTTGAGGACGGCAAGGGGGGACCGGGCTCGGTGTCGGCGGCGGCCGGCGATGTCCAATAGGCATGGCTCACGGCCATGGGACGAGACAGGGATCGGGGGAGGTCAGCATGGAGAAACCGGTCGGCAGGACGCTCGAGAGCGAGGACGGGCTCGTGCGGCTCCGGCTCCTGGACATCGATCATGATGTGGCCGTCGCCACGGCCTGGTACCGGGATGAGGTGGTGCTGTGGGGATCGGAGGGGACCACCGAGCTATTCACGCCCGAGCGTGTCGCCCGCATGTACCAGGTACTGTCGGCGCGCGGCGAAGTCTACATTGTCGAAGTGCGGGACCGAGACGCCTTTGTCGCCGTCGGCGATGCCGCTTTGAGCCCGGTCGGCGTTCCCATTGTCATTGGCGAGTCTGCCTGGCGCGGCCGCGGCATCGGCCGTCGGGTGCTCGCTCTCCTCATCCGACGGGCGCGCGCGCTGGGCTATCCGGAGCTGATGGCGCACCAGATCTATGCCGACAACCAGGCGAGTCTCCGCCTGTACGAACGGGCCGGTTTCAAGATCATTGGCGGGGGCGAGGAGCACGGGCGCCCGTTCTTTCGCCTGCGGCTCGATCTGCGCGAGGCACCGACGCCCGCCACGGGATCGCCGCCGGCTTTGTTATGATCGCGCGGAGGGGGAGCTCTACTGACCGCGGATCGAAGCCGCCTTCGCAACTTTTGCATCATCGCGCATATCGACCACGGGAAGTCGACCCTGGCCGACCGCATCCTGGAGGCCACGGGCGCGCTGTCCGCGCGTGAGATGACGCCGCAGGTGCTGGATCAGATGCAGCTCGAACGCGAGCGGGGCATCACCATCAAGGCGCAGGCGGTGCGGCTTTCTTACCGGCGCCCGGGTGAGAGCGAGCCCTACGTCATGAATCTCATCGATACGCCGGGTCACGTAGACTTCACCTATGAGGTGTCGCGGAGTCTGGCGGCGTGCGAGGGCGCGCTCCTGGTGGTGGATGCGTCCCAGGGTGTGGAGGCGCAGACGCTGGCCAACCTGTACCTGGCGCTCGAGCATGACCTGGCCATCATCCCTGTCATCAATAAGATTGATCTGCCCAGTGCGGAGCCGGAGCGGGTGGCGGCCGAACTGCTGGAAGTGGGAGTCGAAGGCGAGCCGGTCCTGGTCTCGGCCAAGCTGGGGCTCGGCATCGACACCATCCTGGACGCGATCGTCGACCGCATCCCGCCACCGTCCGGAGACGCGGCCGCTCCCCTGCAAGCCCTCATCTTTGATTCGCGTTTCGACGCCTACAAAGGCGTCCTGGTTTACGTGCGCGTCGCCTCGGGAACGCTTTCAGCGTCGGACCGCATCCGCTTCATGCAAGGCGGCGGTGAGTTCCAGGTGCAGGAGGTGGGCGTTTTCCGTCCGGCCCTCACCCCGGTCGCAGAACTCGGGGCGGGTGAGGTGGGCTATTTCGCGGCCGCCATCCGCGACGTGCGCGAGACCCGAGTGGGCGACACCGTGACCGGGGCCGAGCGGCCGGCGGCCACGTCGCTGCCGGGATACCGGCCGGCCCAGCCCATGGTCTTCTCGGGCCTCTATCCGGTCGACAGCCAGGAATACGGCCGCCTGAAAGAGGCTTTGGAGAAGCTCCAGCTGAACGATGCCGCGCTGGTGTTTGAGCCCGAGACCTCGGAGGCGCTGGGATTTGGCTTCCGGGCCGGATTCCTGGGGCTCCTGCACCTGGAGGTGGTGCAGGAGCGCATCGAGCGCGAGTACGGGCTCTCGCTCATCACGACCGCGCCCAACGTCGCCATCCGCGTCAAGCTGCCGGGCGGCGGAGAACTTCTGGTCGACAACCCCGCGCGGCTTCCCGCAACCGGAAGCATCGAGGCCCTGGAGGAGCCGTTTGTGGACGCCAGCATCATTGTCCCCAGCGAGTACATCGGGGCCGTAATGGATCTGGCCCAGGATCGCCGCGGGGAATATCGGGACATGACCTATCTCGATCCGCTGCGCGTCCTCATCACGTATCGACTGCCGCTGTCTGAGATCATGTATGACTTCTTCGACCAGCTGAAGAGCCGGACCCGCGGCTACGCCTCCTTCGACTATACATTCGACACCTACCGGGCGTCGGATCTGGTGCGCCTCGACATTCTCTTGAATGGAGAGGTGGTGGATGCGCTGTCCGTGATTGTGCACCGGCAGAAGGCCGAGGTGCGGGGCCGGGCACTGGTGGAAAAGTTGAAGGAACTCATCCCCCGGCAGATGTTTGAGGTGCCGGTGCAGGCGGCCATCGGCGGCCGCGTGATTGCGCGCGAGACCGTCCGCGCCATGCGCAAGGACGTGCTGGCCAAGTGTTATGGCGGCGACATCACCCGCAAGCGCAAGCTCCTCGAAAAACAGCGGGAGGGCAAGCGGCGCATGAAGTCGGTCGGGAACGTGGAACTCCCGCAAGAGGCCTTCATGGCCATCTTGAAGCTTGGCCCGTCGTGAGCCCGACGGGGGTGTACGTGCATGTGCCCTTCTGCGTAGCCCGGTGCGCGTACTGTGACTTTGCCATCCACCTGACCACCGATGAAGCCGTGCACGCGCGCTATTACGACGCCCTGGTTCGGGAGTGGGAAACTCGCGCCTCCGGCCCGGGTCCCGTCGTCTCCATCTATTTTGGCGGCGGCACGCCGTCTCTGGCGCCGCCGGCGGCCATTGCCCGCATCATCTCCGCCATCAAACACCTCTCGCCGGTGGCGGCCGACCTTGAGGTGACCCTCGAGGCCAATCCAGGAACCGTGACCGAGGACACGCTCCACGGATACCGGGAGGCTGGCGTGAACCGGCTCTCGCTCGGGGTGCAGGCCGCCGACACCCAGATTCTGAAGGCCATGAACCGGACCCACAATTTCGTGCAGGCGGTGGAGGCTATTGGCTGGGCGCGGGCTGCCGGAATGGACAACGTCAACCTGGACGCCATCTACGGCTATCCCGGGCAGGAACTTGCCGACGTGGAGCGGACGGTGCAGGCGCTTTTGGATCAGGAGCCGGAGCATCTGTCGCTCTACCAGCTGCAGGTGGAGCCGGGCACTCCCCTGGCGCGCGACGTGAGCCGCGGACGCGCCGCACTGCCGGATCCCGACCTCACGGCCGACATGGCCGATCGGGCGGCCGAATTGTCGGAAGCGGTGGGCCTCCGCCGCTACGAGGTGTCAAACTTTGCGCGCCCGGGCCGAACCTCCCGCCACAACCGGCTCTACTGGAATCAGGATCCCTATGTGGGCCTCGGCATGGCGGCCCACAGCTTTGACGGCCGGCGGCGCTCGTGGAACGTGCGGAGCCTGTCCGGCTATCTGGCACGCGTCGAGGCGGGACAGCCGTCCGAGCTTTCGGGCGAGACGCTCGGCCAGGAAGCGCTCATGAGCGAATTTGTGTGGCTGGGCCTCCGGCAGGTTGACGGGATCGCGGCGCTCAACTTTTCTCAACGATTCGGAGTGACGCTGGAGAGCCGGTTCGGGTCCGTGATTGAGCCGCTCCGACGCTCCGGGCTGATTGCGGCCGAACGCGGGCGCCTCTTTCTCAGTCCGCGCGGATTCGAGGTCATGAACCGGATCTTGCCCGAGTTTCTGCCTGAGAGTCCGCAAGAGCTTTCTTGACGACGTCTGGGCCCCGACGTAGGTTAGAACCAAATTGGCAGTCTCCTCTTGAGACTGCCAACCAGAGAGTGACAACGGGATCCGGCACCGTGCGCACCGACGAAAGGGGCGAGCGAAATGGGCGACCGCGGCGCCGAGGCACTGTCGCTCCGCAAGGATCGCGTGCTGTCGGCCGTAATCGACGACTATATCCGGACCGCCGAGCCTGTGGCGTCGGGGACGCTTGCGCGGCTGCATGACTTTGGCCTTTCACCGGCCACCATCCGAAATGACCTGGCGGCGCTTCAGGACCAGGGGCTTCTCGACAAGCCGCATACGTCGGCGGGGCGGGTGCCTTCCGACCGTGGCTATCGCTATTACGTCGATCGGCTGGTCGTACGCGAACCGATGGCGGACGCGGCTTTGGCCCACATTCGGCAGGCCCTTTCCACGCGAGTGCGCGAGATCGAGTGGTTCTTGCATCAAACCGCCAAGCTTGTGTCGGAAGCCACGAGCTACCCGGCCCTGGTCGTGACGCCGCGGGCGGAGCGTGCGCGCGTCACCCGGCTCTCGTTTACCCCCATCGGGGTCGATGCCGGGGTGCTGGTTGTCCACACCGACACCGGCCGGGTGGAGAATCGGGTGCTGGCCATGCCCGAGGGCGTCGACGCGCGGACCATCGAGCGGCTGGCGGCGGAGGTGTCGGCCGACCTCGGGGGTGTAGCGCTGCAGGATGTGGCGGACCGGCTGGCGCGCTCGTTCGATCGGCACGCCCGCATCCTGGAGGAAATCTGGGAGTGGCTTTCCGTGCGTACTGCGGAGGAATCGGACCCGGTGCTGTTTGGCGCGATGAAGCTCCTGCGGCAGCCGGAGTTCCAGGACGTCGAGCGTCTCCGCTCAGTGGTTGAGCTGCTGGAGCAGGTACCGGTGGTGGATCGCCTCTTGGGAGGTGCCGGCGGCGACGCGATGAGCGTGCGCATCGGACGCGAGGTGCCGGTGCCGGAGCTCTCAGATCTCTCGGTGGTGGTGGCCACCTGCCACGCGGCGGGTCAGGTTCTGGGACAGGTGGCCGTGATCGGCCCCCGACGCATGGAGTACGGACGGGTGATGGCCGTACTGGAGCAGGTGGTGGTTGAAGTGGGACAGGTTTTGAGCTGGCTTTAGACCGACGGCGGCAGCCGCGGTAAGCTTGACGGATCACGTAATGAGGTGTGGGGGGCTCACATGATGGCAGAGGAGCAGGAACGGACGGGCGAGGCGGAGAGCACGACCGGCGCGGACAACGCGGCGGCGCCAGAGGCGGAAGCCGCCCGGGAAACCACCGAGGACTGGCAGGCGCTGGCCGAAGAGCGCTGGGACAGCCTGCTCCGGCTCCGGGCTGACTTCGAGAACTTCCGTCGGCGCATGGACCGGGAACGAGAGGAGTTTCGCTCGCTTGTCGCGAGCGAGCTTCTGGCGCGGTTTCTCGTTGTCTACGACAATTTGGAGCGGGCTTTAAAGGCGATGCCCGTCGACCATGAGGCGGCCTCTTTTAGGACCGGCATCGAGATGACCCGTCGCGGATTTCTTGAGGTGCTGAAGCAGGAGGGGGTGGAGACCATCCCGACTGTCGGGCAGATGTTTGACCCGAATGTCCATGAAGCTATCGTGCGGACCCCCGATCCGGCTCCGGAAGACACGGTGCTGGAAGAACTGCAGGCCGGGTTCAAGACATCCTCCCGCGTGATCCGGGCCGCCCTGGTGCGTGTCTCGGCGGGATCGGACGCGGATTCCGGCGGGGATGTGGGAGCGGATACCGGCGCGGCAGACGAGTCAGAAGCGGGCGGCGAGCCGGAACAGGGAGGCGACGGCGGTGGCCCAGCGTGACTACTACGAGGTAATCGGCGTCCCGCGGGACGCGGGCCAGGACGCCATCAAGCAGGCGTACCGCAAGCTTGCCCGCAAGTACCATCCGGACGCCAACCCCGGCAACCCTGAAGCTGAGGAGCAGTTCAAAGAGATCAACGAGGCCTATGAGGTTCTGGGCGATCCTGAAAAGCGGGCGCGCTACGACCAGTTCGGCCATGCGGGAGCCGCGGCCGGTGCCGGAGGCCCCGGATTCGGAGGCTTTGACTTTCAGGGCTTCGGTGGTTTCGAGGACCTTTTCGACATGTTTACCGGCGGCGGTGGTCAGGGTCGCCGCGATCGACCGCAGGGAGGACCGGACCTGCGCGCGGACGTGGTTCTCACCTTGGAAGAGGTGTTGACCGGGGTTGAGAAATCCGTCACCATCGGCCGCCAGGAGACCTGCCCCACCTGTCAGGGTTCGGGCGCCGACGGGGCGGCGGGTCTGGAAACCTGCCCCGAGTGCCATGGCGCCGGCCAGGTGCGTCAGATGCGGGAAAGTTTCTTCGGCTCGTTCGTGCAGGTCCACACCTGCCCCCGCTGCCAGGGGCGCGGGCGTATCGTCGTGAAGCCCTGCGGTTCCTGCGGCGGCCGCGGCAGCATCCATCACGAGCGGCGCATTGCGGTCAAGGTTCCGGCAGGGGTGGAGGATGGCGTGCGGCTTCGCATGGCGGGCCAGGGTGGGGCCGGCGGACGCGGAGGCCCCCCGGGCGATCTCATCGTGTTTGTGCATGTGAAGCCTCACCCCGTCTTTCAACGCGACGGCGCCGATCTGCTGACCGATCTGAAAGTCGGCTTCGCGCAGGCCGTGTTGGGCGCGGATCTTGAGCTCACGGCCCTCGAAGGCCCGCTGCAGGTGAAGGTGCCGCCCGGCACCGCCTCGCACAGCGTGCTCCGTCTGCGGGAGGTCGGGCTTCCGCGCATGGGGCGGGCAGGCCGCGGGGATCTGAAAGTGCGGGTGGTCGTCGACGTGCCGAAGAAGCTCAGCGCCGAGGAGCATGACCTGTTGAAACGATGGGCGGAGCTTCGCGGGGAGAAGGTGCACGGAGAAGGCCGAGGGATTTTCCAGCGGGTGAAAGACGCGTTCGGACCGTGAGCATCTGGTGGGCCGCCACCCTGGACGTGCCCCTCATCCATCTTGCGGACGCCATGGACGCCCTCACCGCGCTCGGGGCTGCGGGGGTGGAATGGGAGGACGGCGAGCCCGTGAGGGCCCCGTTTACCGACGAGGCGTTTTCCCCCGAGGGCGTATTCGCACGGGCCTATTACCCCGACGATGGTCGGGGCGAGGACCGGCGGCGGACGCTCGAAGCCTGGGCGGCCGATCACGGGGGCCGGCTTCGCTACGAGCGACGGACGGAGACCGAGTGGGAGTCCTCGTGGCGCCAGTATTACCGGCCCATCCGTCCGGGGGTCCGGTTTTGGGTGGTGCCGGCCTGGGAGGCGGACCCGGAGGGCGTGGCGGGAGGGGACATCCTCCGGCTCGATCCGGGCATGGCGTTTGGCACGGGCACCCATCCCAGCACGGCCATGATGATGCGGCTCGGCGAAAAGATGATCGGCGGCGGCGAGCGATGGCTCGACGTGGGCACCGGTTCCGGCATTCTGGCGCTCATGGCCTGGAAGATGGGGGCCGAGGTGACGGCCGTGGAGCCGGACTCCACGGCGGCCCGGGTTGCCGTCGAAAATTTCGAGCGCCATGAGGCGCACATCGCGCTGACGGTGGGCACGGTCCGGGAGCTTCCGTCGGGACCGCCCCGCGATGGGATCCTCGCCAACCTCACGGTTGACCTCCTGAAGTCGGAGCTCCCGGCGTTCTTGCCGCGGATCCGCCCGGGAGCGCGTCTCATCTTCTCGGGCATCGTGCAGGAGCGTGAGGCAGAGATCTGGGAGCTTGCCCGAGGCGCCGGTCTCCACGCGGTCGACCGGCTGACGGAGGGCGCCTGGACGGCCATCGCATTTGTGTGGGACGCCGAAGGCACTTAGCACCCCTCAGGATAGGGAGTCTGGGCCGCGCTCATTGTGGGCGCGGAACGGTACGATGGGGACGAGCTTCTGGAGCGCCGGGCCCGCGAGACCTGCCGCCGGCCGGGTCTCCAGCGCGCCGCTGCCGCTCGCGGGTGCTGGCGTAAAGCCTCGGCGAGGAGCGCCAGACGACGCGCGACCAGCTTTACCGCCCCCGGTGATAGGAAAGAGACGCCTCTCTCCCGAAAGGGTAGTCGGGTGATACTGAGATGGACTGCGTGTTCTGCCAGATAGCGGCCGGCACCGTGCCGGCCTCCAAAGTCTTCGAAGACGACCAGGTGGTGGCGTTTTCAGATCTGCGACCGGTCGCCCCCACCCACATCCTCGTCGTGCCCCGCCGCCATGTTCCGTCCCTGGCCGAAGCCGCGGAGGAGGACTGGCCCGACATCGTGCGGGCGCTGCAGGTGGCCCGGCAGCTGGGCCGCGAGGGCGGCCTCAGTGACGGGTACCGTCTGGTCCAGAACGTCGGACCTGATGGCGGGCAGACGGTGGGACACCTCCACTGGCATCTTCTGGGCGGACGCTCTATGACCTGGCCGCCTGGCTGAGGGCGCTTTGACGCCCTTTCCGGCGGTCCCTATAATAGTTCTTGATCTGCCCGACCTGTGAGGTGGAGGGGGGGGAACCCGATGTCCGAGATTAAAGTGGGAAAGAACGAATCCCTCGACGCCGCCCTCCGCCGATTCAAGCGCCAGATACAGAAGGCTGGAGTGCTGGCGGAGGCGCGCCGGCATGAACGTTATGAAAAGCCGAGCGTCCGCAAGAAGAAGAAGGCCGACGCCGCCCGCAAGAAGAAGAAGTAACGCAGGAACCCGGGCAACCGAAGCCGTCGCGCGCCGGACACCGGGAACGGGGGGACTCTGTGCTCCGTGAGCAACTGGATGCCGAACTGAAAACCGCTCTCCGGCAGCACGACACGCTTCGCGTCTCCATCATCCGGCAGGTGAAGGCGAGTGTACAGGTCCAGGAGACCCGTGGCCGCCGCACCACGCTGGATGATGCGGATATCCTGGCCGTCATCGCCAAGGAGTTGAAGGAGCGCGAAGAAGTCATTCCCGACTTCGAGCGCGGCGGTCGCGCGGATCTGGTGGACAAGGCCCGGGCGGAGATGGCTATCCTGGAGGAATATCTCCCCCCACAGCTTTCTGACGCCGAATTGCTGGCGCTCGTAGAGGAGACGGTGGCGGCGCTCGACGCTGCGGGACCGCGCGACATGGGCCGCGTGATGGGTGCCTTGACGCCGAAGACCCGTGGCCGCGCCGACGGGCGGCGGGTTTCGGAGATGGTGCGGGCCCGGCTCCTGCCCTGAGCGGGCGGTGACGCGCCGGGGTGCTCCCCGAGCCTCGGGCTCGGGGGTTTTTTGTCGGGACCTGCCGTCGTCGTCTGGCGGTCGCGCCCGGCCAACGATGCGGGTGGCGGACCTGCTGGCGGTGCTGTGAAGAAGCCCGGTGCCCTGGCAGCCGGCGAGGACTCGGGGGCGCCGATTCGCGGTCGGGGCAGGTCGTCGCCGGCGCCGTTATGCCACAAGCGTCCGGACCCTAACCCCGAAGCCATGACCGGTGCGGCGAGCCGCACGGACGCCCGCCGTGGCCGAAGAGACGACGGCCTTTGGGGTGTGGATGCGGGAGCAGGTGGTGAAAGCTGCCTTTTTCAGCCGCGACGATAGCCGCGTCGGGCCACCGACTCGCGGTCAGTGGACAGGGGCAGGGTCGGTCCTCGGTTTTGCGGGCTGGCCGAAGTACACTTCGCGGGCTCCCGCTTCGTAGAGGCGCACCGCGGCGTAGCGCACCCGCGCGGCCACGCCCAACAGGAGCGTGGGGCCCGACTGCAGGGTCTCGACGGTTTCTCGCGTCCACGTCGAGAGCGGCATCCGCTCCGCCTCGGGGAAACCGCTCAGCTCCGGCTCGGCAGCTTCGGACACATCCACCACCGCCAAGGCCGCGCCTGTCTCCCGCCATGCGGCAAGGTCCGCCACAGTCATGGGGGCCCACGCCAGGACGGGGAGCCCGCGCGCCTGCCAGCCCCGGGGGGCTCCGGTGAGTACGCCGGTCACCTGCGCGCCGGCCGCCTCCGCCTCTTTGATGAGGGGATCGATGTCCACCGGTGCCTGCGCAATCAGGACCAGCGGGCGGTCGGGGCCCAGTTCGGCCAGCTGGTAGCGCAGGTGGTAGCGCGTGCCCGGTACCGACATGGCCCCTTCAAGATGCCCCTGAAGATAGTCAAGCGGAAACCGCAGGTCGGCGACCAGCGTCTCCTCAGCCCGGAGCTTTCGATAGTCGTCGGCCGACATGATGCGGACGGCGTGGATGGCCAGGCGTATCCCTCCGCCGGATGCTTCGCCGGCTCCCTGCCCGGTCCCTTTTTCGGGACATGCTCCCGTTTGCGGCCGTCCCGTCGGGCGGGCAAAGGTGGGAGGAACGGCCCGTCAGGGGCTCGACGGTGCCTGCCAGACTGCCCGACCTTCCGCGGCTGAAAGCGGTGCGCCGTCTGAGCATCCGGCTCATCCATCTCGGTCCGTGATGCGCGAGGAGACAGGACTGGTGGGGGATGAGCCCGGAGACCGGATGGGGCGGGGAGGCGCAAAGGGCACCGGGACCCATCG
>JAJZYZ010000047.1 GCA_021797815.1 Bacillota bacterium | reverse complement strand
TGAGCCATGCGGGCGAGGTGTTCCATGACGGACCCGACTACGGGCGCTTTCGCCGTCTCATGACCGAGGAGGTGAACGCGGCCGTGGCCGGCGCTTTCGAGGCCGGTGCCGCAGGCGTGGTCGTGAACGACTCTCATAACGGGATGCGGAACGTGATGTACGAGTCGCTGGACGACCGCGCCGAGCTTATCTCCGGTTACAACAAGCCGCTGGGCATGATGCAAGGGGTAGAGGGCGCCAGCGCCGTCGTCGGCATCGGCTATCACGCGTGGGCGGGTACGGCCCGGGCCGCCCTCGACCACACGATTTCGTCCGCGCAGATCCATAACCTGTGGCTTAACGGGGTGCTGGTCGGCGAGTCTCAGGTGAACGCGGCGCTCTGCGGCCACTACGGCGTTCCATTGGTGATGGTGAGCGGCGATGACAAGCTGGCCCGGCAGATTGAAGAAACCCTGCCGGGAACACGAGCCGTCGTCGTAAAGCATGCCCTCGACGCCAGTGTGGTGCGCACGCTCCCTCGGCGAGAGGTCTATGCGCTTATCCGACAAGGCGTAACGGAGGCGGTCGCGGCCCGGGACGGCATCCCGGTCAAGACGGTAAAGACACCTGTTACGTTCCGGCTGGAGTTCAAGCGGAGCACCCAGGCAGAGGTTGCTGCCCTTCTCCCCGCGGTCACGCGCATGGAGGCGCGCATAATCGAGGTGACGGGCCGCGATATGGTCGAGGCATTCCGGCTCGCCAAGGGCCTCATGCGCCTTGCGTCCACGGCCGACGTCGGATGAAGGCCCCGGCCGATGCCCTTATACGATAGAGGCGACCAACGGGGCCAGGAGCGCTCGGTAGTCTTTCGTCCGCATGGCAATTGAGTGGGTGCGGCTGGCGTTGAAGATGATGGTGTCGTTCTCATAGAGGGAAGGGTCCGTCACCACCGGAAGGCCGAACAGATTCCCAAACGGGGGGACGCCGCCGGGTTCCACGCCGCCCGTCAGCTCCGCCACCTCATCGGGAGTGGCAAAGCGCAGATCCTTCGCACCGAGCGCCTGCTTCACACGGGCAGAGTCGAAACGGGCGTCTCCCGGTACTACCAGCATCACAAACTGGCGTCCGCCACCCGCCATGCGGGTGCGCACGATGAGGGCCTTGGCGCCCTGGCGCAGGCTGTACCCGGGACGAAGCTCGGCCGCCTCTTCGCTGGTGCGCACGGGCTCGTGCGAGAAGTGCTCGTGCCAGGCCCCGGCTTCCTCCAGGACCTTCAAGATTCGCGTGACAATCGGGTGGTCTTCCACAGATTAGTCCTCCCGGGAGAGGGGCAGCTGACTGCGTCCGGCACCCGATCCGCCGTCGACGCTGACGATGCTTCCCGTCATCCACTCAGACTCGGGTCCGGTCAGGAACAGAACGGCGCGTGCAATATCGTCCGGACGCCCGGCGCGTCCCAGCGGAATGCCGGTCGTAATGGCGTCTTTGTACGCTTGCGAGAGAGGGTTGAACGGGCTGTCCACCGCGACATACCCGGGCGACACCGCGTTGACCCGGATGCGGTGGGGGGCCAATTCGAGCGCCATGGCCCGGGTCAGCATGTTGAGGCCGGCCTTGGAGGTCGCATAGTGGGCCGCGCCGGGGCGGGCGCTCTGGGCGGCGCCGGAAGAAATGTTGATGACCGAGCCGCCCCGCTTCCGTTGGAGAAGGCGGCGGCCGAACGCCTGCGTCACCAGGAGCGGGCCCTTCAGGTTGGTGTCCAGCACGGCGTCCCAGTCCGACTCGGTCATCTCCAGCAAGGGGTGGCTCGGGTAAGTGCCGGCCGCATTCACCACAATGTCGCACTCGGGTGCGAATGCCATCGCCGCATCCATCGCCTCTGACACCGCAACGCCATCCCGCACATCCACCGCCTGCGTGAGGGTACGGGTACCGGAAGGATCAAGCGCGCGGGCGGCGCCTATAAGCGCCTCCTCCTGCCGGTCCCACATGGCGACCCGGGCCCCCTCGGCCAGGTACGCGGCGGCGATGCCGAGCCCGATACCATGCGCTGCGCCGGTAACCACGACGGCACGACCCTGAAAGCGCATGAAGGTCCCCCTTATCCGCTGAAACTCATCCCCATGGTTGGGGATCGGACAGGGTCCGTCAAGGCTGACACGATGGCGGGGCGTCACGGCCAGGCAATGCGACCGCGGGCGGATGACCCGCCGCGATGGTCTGAGGTATAATTTTGTTAACGACATTAATCATTAGCTCTGGCCCGATCGTGGCCGGTGTGTTGGGGGGATCAGAGGTGCTGAAGCTCTGGCCGTTCTTAAGACCGTACCGCCTGTTTGTGGGGCTGGTGCTGCTGTTGACGTTCCTGCAGACCACCTCAAGCCTCTATCTTCCCACCCTCATGGCCGACATCGTCGATCATGGCGTTATCACCGGGCACGTCCGCTACATCGTGCAGGTGGGCGTCGAGATGATTGGTATCACGGCCATCGGTGGCGCGGGGGCGGTCCTGGCGAGCCTCTACGCGTCGCTGGCGATGTCCGGGATGGCGCAGCGACTTAGGAGCCGGCTGTTTTCTCACGTCGAGCACTTTACCCTGCGCGAGTTTGACCACATTGGCACCTCGTCGCTGATCGTGCGCACGACCAACGACGTCATGCAGGTGCAGCAGCTGGTGGCCATCGGACTCAGGATGATGGTGATGGCGCCCCTGACGGCCATTGGGGGCGTGGCGCTGGCGATCTACACGGCTCCCAGCCTGTCCTGGATCATGGTGGTGTCGGTACCGCTCCTGGCGCTGGTGATCTGGTCGACCATGGGTCGGGGTCTCGTGATGTTTCGAAGCATCCAGGCCAAAGTGGACACGTTGAATCGCGTCTTGCGGGAGAACCTGGCCGGTGTGCGGGTGGTGCGTGCGTTTGACCGCACGCCGTACGAGGGGCGCCGCTTTGACGCGGCCAACCGCGACGTGACCGACACCTCCGTGCGCGTATTTCAGCTCATGGCTATCGTTCAGCCGGCGGTGATGCTGGTGATGAACCTGGGCACGGTGGTGATCGTGTGGCTGGGGGGCCACGAGATCGGGGCCGGGACCCTCCAGATTGGCTCGCTGATGGCCTTTATCCAGTACGTCAGCCAGGTCATGTTTTCGGTGATGATGGTGTCCATGGTCATGTTCATGATCCCGCGCGCGCAGGCGTCCGCGCTTCGCATCAATGAGGTGCTGGCCATGGAGTCTGACATCACGGATCCGGAGGACCCCGAGACAGGGACGCGCGGTTCCGGGACGGTCGAGTTTCAACACGTAAGCTTCGCCTACCCGGGGGCGGAAGAACCGGCGCTCAGTGACATTTCTTTTATGGCCCGGCCGGGCCGCATCACCGCTATCATCGGCGGCACCGGGTCCGGCAAGTCGACTATCATGAACCTGATTCCCCGCTTCTACGACGTGACTGGCGGACACATCCTGCTGGACGGCGTGGATATCCGCGCGATGCGGCAGGAGGACCTCCGCAGCCGCCTCGGCTACGCCCCCGCCCGCGCCGTCATCTTCACCGGCACCATTGCCGACAACATTCGTTACGGAGACCGGGAGGCGTCGACGGAGGCGGTAACCCGGGCGGCCGAGGTGGCGCAGGCTACGGAATTTATCAACGAGATGCCCGAGGGGCTCGATTCGCCAATCTCGCAGGGCGGCGCCAATCTATCCGGCGGCCAGAAGCAGCGCCTTTCGATCGCGCGGGCACTGGTGCGCCGGGCCGACGTGTATCTGTTTGACGATACATTCTCGGCACTGGACTACCGCACTGACGCGCGCCTCCGGCAGGCACTCCGCCGCGAGGTGGCGGGGGCCACCGTCATTATCGTCGCCCAGCGCGTGAGTACGGTCATGGATGCGGACCAGATTCTCGTTATGGACGAGGGACGGCTCGTAGGGGCTGGCAGGCACAGGGATCTCCTCGATTCGTGCGCCGTGTATCGCGAGATCGTAAGCTCGCAGCTGTCGCCGGAGGAGATTGCATGAGTACCAGGCAGACAGAGAGCAGCAGGGGCGGCGGCGGCCCGCGCCCGGGAGGATTCGGCGGCGGCGGGCCCATGGGGATGTTAATGCCCGTGGAGAAACCGAAGAACGCCGGACGCACCCTAAAGCGTCTGCTCCACTATTTTGGACGCTTTCGCCTCCTCGTGGGCGGTGCCTTCGCGGCCGCTGTGGCCAGCACCGTCTTTACCATCGTGTCCCCCCGGATCTTGGGCAACGTAACGACCGACCTCTTTGCCGGGATCGTGGCCAGGATTCGCCACGTGCCCGGCGCGGGCATCAACTGGACTGACATCCGCGGGCTCGTGCTGTGGCTGTTGGTGCTGTATGTGGGAAGCTCGCTCTTCTTGTGGGTGCAGTCATACCTGATGGCAGGCGTCTCCCAGCGCGTCGTCTATGAGATTCGGCGCGAGGTGATGGGAAAGCTCGAACGGCTGCCGGTCACTTACTTCGACACGCATCCCCATGGGGAAGTGATGAGCCGGTTCGTGAACGACTTCGATAACATCAGCGCCACGCTCCAGCAAAGCCTGGTTGGCACCATTACCGCGGTGGTGACGTTTGTGGGCGTGATCGTGATGATGCTGTCGATAAGTCCGCTGCTCACGGTGGTGGTGGCCGTCACCCTGCCGCTAAGCTTTGTGGTCACACGCAGTATCGCACGCCGTTCCCAGAAGTTCTTTCTGGAACGGCAGCGCGAACTGGGCCAGCTGAACGGGCACGTGGAGGAGATGTACACCGGCCACGTCATCGTGAAAGCGTTCGGGCACGAACAACGCGCGATCGGTGAATTTGAGGACATCAACAGCCGGCTCTACGTGTGGACCTGGAAGGCCCAGTTCATGACCGGCATCATCATGCCGCTCATGAACGTGATCGGCAACCTGGGCTACGTGCTGGTAAGCGTCATCGGCGGCATCCTGGTAACGCGCCGGCGGATCCAGATCGGTGACATTCAGGCCTTCATTCAATATGCCCGCCTGTTTTCCCAGCCCATCACGCAGCTCTCCAGCATTTCAAACCAGATCCAGTCCGCCCTGGCCTCATCAGAGCGGGTGTTTGAGATCCTGGACGAAACCGAGGAGACGCCGGAGCATCAACCGGCCGAGCATGTGGCCGGCGAGAGCACGGTAGCTTTCGACCACGTCTCGTTCCGATACCAGGCCGACCGTCCGCTCATCGAGGACCTGGACATTCACGTGCACGCGGGAGACATGGTGGCCATCGTCGGTCCCACCGGAGCTGGCAAGACCACCCTGGTGAACCTCCTCATGCGCTTTTACGACCTGGACAGCGGCCGCATCCTCGTCGACGGAGTGGACATCACGCGCCTTCCGCGTTCCGAGCTCCGGCGCCAGTTCGGTATGGTGCTCCAGGACACGTGGCTTTTTTACGGAACTATCCGGGACAACATTGCCTACGGCCAGGAAGGAGCCGGCGCAGACGAGATCGTGCGGGCCGCCCAGGCGGCGCATGCGGACCACTTCATCCGCACGCAGCCTGAGGGCTACGACACTCTTCTCAACGAAGAGGCGTCAAACATCTCCCAGGGCCAGCGCCAGCTCATCACGATCGCCCGAGCTTTTTTGGCCGACCCGCCCATGCTGATCCTGGATGAGGCCACCTCAAGCGTGGACACCCGCACGGAAATGGCCATCCAGCGGGGGATGAAGAGTCTCATGCATGGGCGTACCAGTTTTGTCATCGCGCACCGGCTGTCCACCATCCGTGAAGCGGACCACATTCTGGTCATGGACCATGGACGGCTCGTGGAGCAGGGTACCCACGCCGACCTCATCCGTCGCGGCGGTTTTTACGCCGAACTGTATCAGAGTCAGTTCGAGGGCCGCGAGGAAGTTGTGCAAGCGGCGTTGTGAAGCGGCCGCAGAACTTGCGCATCCGCTGTCAGCGTCCGATTGCCCCGCCCCTACCTGTCCTGATTCCGGTCGGCGCGGGCCGGGGGTTCCCAGCACGGCCCGCCCAGCGCAAGAGGAGAGGGCGGCACGGGCGCGAAGTGCCTGAACGGGAGGCGACGCGGGCATGCGGGGACCGAGCAGGCTGGCAGTAATTTCGGGGGGAACCTCCGGGATTGGTCTCGCCACGGCAGCGCGTCTGGCCGAGGACGGCTTCGATCTCCTTCTCCTAGGCCGCAACGCGGAGCGCGGACAACGAGCCGCGGCCGAGATCTCGGCCAAGACGGGCGTCCATGCGGACTTTCTCGCGCACCGCAGCGAAGATTTCGAGCACTACCCGGAGGTTGCCGAGAGAGTGGGGGAGCGCACCGTCGACGTGCTGGTGGCGTCGGCCGGCACCGGTCGCCAGCAACGCGTCGTCGACACTCCGGTACAGGTCTTTGAACACATCTTGCGCGTCAACGTGGCGGGACCCCTGAAACTGGTGCAGACGCTCCGGGACAGGTTTTCCCGGCCAGGCGCCGTGGTGCTCATATCGAGTGACGCCGCCATCCGGGGCGAACAGGCTATCGGCGCCTACTCGGTGAGCAAGGCGGCGCTCAACATGCTGGGACAGATGCTGGCACTGGACCTGGCGGGAGAAGATGTGCGGGTGAACGTGGTCTGTCCCGGCGACACACTTCCCGGGATGCGCTACCTCCTCCCGCCCGGCGCATCTGAGCGCGATCCCGACGACGCGAGGAAATGGCCGCTTCCACCGCGCGGACGTCTCGGCGAGGGGCGCGATACGGCGGAGCTTATCGCCTTTCTCGTCTCATCGCGTGCGGACTTCATTGTCGGCGCCTCCATCCTGGTGGACGGGGGTTCACGGGCCGGTGCACCCGATCGGGTCGCGACTCCTGACCCAACGACGGAAGGAATCAACGCGGAAGGCTCGCGTGAGGCGCACGCGCGTCATGTCACCGTCAGTCGTCGGTCGAAGCCTCGCGAAACGACGCGCCCAGCCGAGAGCGGTACTGACTGAAGACGAGCCCCTTCAAGGCCCGTGCGCTGTATCCCTTTACGGCCAGTCCCCTGCGCATCACCCATCCGACCCCCCGGTGGCTGTCGAGCGCCACCAGGAGCCCCTTGAAGTGCGGGTCGAACGGCGGTCCCGGCCGGCCGTCCCGGATGCGGGCGAGAACTGTGTGTGCGACGAAAGTGCCGGCTTCCTCCGCCAGCTGGGCCGTCTGAGGCACGATCTCACCGCGGCGGCGGACGATATACGCGTCTCCGGCGACGAAAACCGAAGGCGCGACCTGTCCCCACTCGTCGGGCACCGGGTACCCATGATCGTCCATGTCGACGCCCGCCCAATCCACATCAGGCGGGGCAATACCGCCCGTCCAGACCAGAACGTCGTAGGAGATGGCATCTCCGCCGTCCATCAAGAGCCGGCTCGCCTCCACAGCTTTCACCTGAGCCGGGGCCAGTATGGCCACTCCCTTTTGCCGCAGGACCCGATCCGCATAGCGGGATAGGCCCGGGCCCACCTCAGGCAGGACACGGGGCGCCGCTTCTAAGACGCGGACGCGGTGCCGGGCGGCAAGTTCACCAGCCACCTCGACGCCCGTGAGGCCGCCACCCAGCACCACCACCATCAGGCCATCGTTGTGCGCCAGCCGGTCACGGAGGGCCTGGGCGTCCACCGCGGTCCGGAAGGGATAGGCATGATTTCGGAGTCCCGGCACAGAAGGCCAGCGGGTGGTGGAGCCGACACACATCAAAAGCCAGTCGAAGACAAGTTCGCCCCCGGAATGCAGGATGACGCGCTTCTCGGCCGCCAGGACACGCCGCACCGCGTCTTGGCGCCAGCTGACACCGGTGTCCTTCAGGAGTTCCGCGAACGGCATGGTGTGCTGCCCCACGGACCCACCCTCCCGGAGGGCCGTGGGCAGTTCCGGTATAAGCTGGTGCACGGGACTCGGATCGACCAGCGTGACATCTGCTGAGTTCCGGCGCTGGAATGCCGCCAGAGCCGCCATCCCTGCGTAACCTCCGCCTGCCACCACGATGCTCGGCTTGGGCATGCTGGCCCTCCTTTCGAGAATGGTCCGCGGTCTCGTCATGCCTAACAGCATTCGCGGGCACCGACATAAAAGCCGGAACCAGTGATGGCGCGACGAGACGCCGGCCGGACGTTTTATGGACGCAGCCTCATGGCCGCGGCGCAATAAGGTGCCGTCCAAAACCGTAACCTGAGCGCGTAGGCCCGGGACTTCGAATCATGCGGACGGTGAAAATTGTGCCGCCGCCACCTAGTCGATGCTTGCGGCCCGGAAGGCGGCATCTCCTCTTTAAATCGGGCGGACGAAATCCGATGAGGAAACGCGTTCTCACCGTGTCGGCCGCGCGCTTTTATGCTGCCGAGTGTCATCCGGTTCAAGCGAGGGAGCGGGCCTGACGCTCCCACCGGCCTTCTCCAGACAGGCCGGGAGTCTGAGCTAAGCGGGGAATGCCTCGGACGATGGCTTTCCGGAGGTCCGAAAGCAGCGTCGAACGCCCGCCGCCTGCCCGCTTGCCGCGACGGCTGCGAGGTTTTGGATGTACACGAGCCGCGAGACCGAAAGCCTGTCCGACACGAATCCGCAGACGGGATACATGTGGACCTGCGAGGACCCGCGGCCGATGAAGAGAATCGGCGGTCCCGCGTAGGCTGTCGACACGATCCGGCCACTCTTCGGGATGCGGGGATGGACCGGCGCTCAAACGATGGCGAACCGGTGGAGCCAGGAGCGCACAGAGTCGAGATTACGCGGCACGGACTCCACCTCGTCGGGGGTGGCGGTAGAGACCCGGATCCATCAGATGTGAGCGAGCAGCACACGTCCGGCCGCCGGGGATGCCGATGCGGCGATTTTCGGCCGGGTGAACGTCTCGCGTTGCCGCAGCAAAGGCGCGCCGCCGGTGAGCACCAGAAGGACACTCGGCGAGACCAGTACCTATCGGCCCCAAGAAAAGACCAATGGCCCTCCTCTCACGCATCGTAACGCGTCCGGCCGGCCCATCGTTCCCGCCACAGAGGACCCTCGGAGGACCGCGCCGGCTTCAGGAGGCCGGCGTGACCAGGTTCCAGGTGCGCCCGCCGTCATCGGTCCGATAAAGACCGACGGCCGAGAGCAGGAATCCGATACGGGCACTCACGAGGTCGATCTCGACCGGGTTTAGGATAGACCCCACGGCGCCGGGCACGGTAATCTGGGACCACGTGTGCCCACCGTCGGACGTCTGCCACAACGCATACACAAGAGCCGTTCCCCGAACTTTCACAGACTTTCCGTTGCCGGTGGGCTTGTTAATCGTGTGGCCCAGGTTCCGAAGCGCCTCCGTATAGACGAGCCCGTGGCCGTCGTTCAACATCGACAACACGGCCGACGAGTAGCTCAAACCGTTCCGGTGATCGGGCCAGGCATGGGTTATGAGCACGTGGCCGGTCAGAAGATTGACCGTACGAAGGACCAGAGTTCGGGCCGGTCCATATCCCACCGTCCCGAACTTTCCGCCCATCGTGAGCACGGCCGCCTCCTGTGCGCCCCCTGCCGGCAGGAAGAGGCGGGGCAGAAACAGCGTGTAGGCTAGAGGCGGTCGGTATGGCGAGACGACGAAGCGGCGGCCGCCGTCCCGCGTCAGCAGGATGCGGGGCGTTAAGCTGATGGCCGAGGTGCCGGCGACGGCGGCGTCTTCGGGCGAGACCATGGAAAGACTGTCCACGTATCCCAGGGAAACCCTTCCCAAGGGAGACCACGAGGCCCCGCCGTTGTTCGTGCCGTACGCGCGGGCGGATCCGACTGGCTCATTGCCGTACCGCGGCTCCGCCACCAACAGGCCCTTGTTGGCCGACGCGAAGGCGATCGCGACCACATCGGCTGATCCCACCTGAGGAGATGGCAGGATGCGCCAGCGTCTTCCCCCGTCGGCCGTGGCCAGGATGGCCTCCGGGTCGCCCGGTGCGCCGAGCCCGTACCCTTTCGCCGCTGACACCATGTCAATCGACTGGGTGGGATAGACACCCGGGAGAAGCACCGTCCAGGTGCGGCCGCCATTCGTGGTGTGAAGGAGGAAGCCGGCCGGTTGATTCTGTTGCCGGGAGCTTCCCACGATGTAGCCGTCGGTGGGCGAGAGCAGTGAGGCGCCGCTAATCGTCCAAAGTCTCCTCACGCCAAGCCGCGTCCAGTTGAATCCGCCATCGGTGGTGATGTCGAGGCCCCCGATGAGAGGACCGGCTCCGGCATTGACGGGAATCCAGCCGACGCTGGCCGACGCCCATTTCATACCGGCCTGAAACCCGCCCTGGTTGGCACCGGACCATCTAGACTGTACGAGCGTCCAGCTGCTGCCCCCGTCGGTGGTCCGGTAGAGGGTGCCGGACGCGCCCCCCATGCTCACGGTGTCGAGAGGCGGCGCGGCCAATAGATATCCGTTTTGTGCCGAGGTCATCCGGACGAAGGCCGGTTCCCCGGCTCCCGACCAGACCGGGGTCCAGACGCGCCCGTTGTCATGGGTCGCGTACATATGGAACGTCGGACACGTGTTGGATCCGGGACACCCCTCCCCGACAAACCCCGTACCCGGGGCCGAAAAAGAAACGGTATTGATCGCTGCGCCCCCCGGCAGCGGCACGGTGGCCCACGACGCTCCTTCATTGGTGCTTTCAACAAGGCGACCACCGAACACGACATACACGGCGGCTCCCGCAAGCGAGGGCGCACTCTCGATGGTGGACGCGCCGGTGCCGTTATAGGCGGCGGTGTACGGAGTCGTGAGCACGATGGACCAGGTCTTGCCGCCGTCGCTGGTGCGAAGGAGAGCCGCCTTGCAGTGCCCGCCCGGATCTGCACACAGGGTGGCTGCAGTCGCGAGCCCGTCTTGGGGATTGAAGAAGACGAGATGGGACGGGATGAGCTGATTCGGCAGCGTTTCCGCCGTGAAGCGGCGCCCGCCGTCGACGGTGTGGAGAATCACGGACGTCCCTGCCTCCAGCACCCAGCCCACGGTGTCGTTTAAGAACGTCACCCCGCTGAAGCTCGTTCCGGCACCGGGCGGCAGTCGCCCGTTCCACGTGGCAGAAGCCGCGTGCCCGGGCGCTTGTGCGGGCGACGCACTGCCGCAGGCGGTCGCGAGAACCAGGAGGAGAGTGGCCATAATAACGAGAATTCGCCTTGACATTGTGCACCTCCCCGATGTTCTGATAAACGTGGTTTCTGAATGCTTGGTTGCAACGGCCATGTGAGTCACGGAACGCGACGAAGACCGAGGAGCCGCCGTGAAAACATACGTGGTTCTGATCCGGGGGCTCAACGTCGGCCGCCGACGCATCGCGATGGCGGACCTCTGCCGTCTCGTTCAGGAAGACGGCAGGTTTGTCCAGGTGCGGAGTGTCCTCAACACGGGCAATCTTCTTCTCAGAACGGATGAGACGGCCGACGCCGTGCGGACGAGCCTCGAGGGAGTTCTCGCCAGACAGTTTCGTGAGCCTGTGCCCGTGGCGGTCCGCACGCCCGCCAGCATGGCCCGGGCGGCATCGCGAAATCCGTTCGTGCCGGATGCGGGCGAGGTGGTCTACGTCGGGTTCCTGGTAGAACCTGCCAACCCGGAGCGGCTGGCCGTTCTGGGCGAAGGCCTGCCCGACACCGACGACCGACTCGGCGTCGGGGATGGCGTAGTCTATTTCCTCTATCGCCACGGTGTCCATTCCTCGCCACTTTCAAACGCCCTCATCGAAAGACGACTCGGTGTGGGCGTCACGTCTCGAAACATCAGCACCGTGGAGCGTCTGGCAGCAGGCTTTGAGCCTGCGGAGACGTGAGCCCATCTTTTACGATGCGCCCGGCTGTGATGAAATGGGCGCGTCGTCCGGTCGAGACGGGTACGGGGAGCACGCCAGTCGCGCGGCCTTACTGTCCCGGTCCGAGCTTTGAGGGGCGGGCTGCCGCCGGTGACTGGCTCCGAGCCCGGCCAGGCAAGCCCGCTCGGGACGTGTGCACGTATGATCTAGGACTCTTTCTCGATGGGTCCGACCGAGTCGGATGACCGGCGGCGTGGCCAACGGGCCGGCGAGATTGGAGGTCTCATGGCTGGGGAGATCGACGAGGTGATTCGCGGACGCCGCTTCACGACCTGGCCGTCCGAGGCCGGTCGCCGCGGCGCCCATTTTGAGCGATGCACCTTCAACGGGGTGGATGCGGCCGAGACCGACATCGACCACGCCGTCTTCGAGGCGTGTCGATTTACCAACGTGAGATTCAACGGGTCGCGCCAGCTCGAGACGGCCTACATGAACTGCCGGCTCGACGGCGTCAACTTCTTCGGGGCCGAGCTTGTGCAGATGAAGATGACCGGTTCTGAGTTTCTGGAAGTTCGCTTCCTCGCGGCCCGCATCACCGGTGGCAACTGGTCTTATGCGGCACTCAGGATGGCGGACCTCACCCGGCTCACCTTCGACGAGGCGGCACTCAGAGAGACGGACTTCTATGAGGCCGACTTGAGGGGCGCGAGCTTTCGCCGCGCCGACCTCACGGGAGCCATATTGACGCGCGCCCGCCTGCAAGACGCCGACTTTCGCGGGGCCGAACTTGCCGGCATCGACTTTCGCGATGTGAGCCTCGCCGGCGCACGGATGGAACCGATCCAGGCACTGCAGATTGTGCAGGCGCTGGGAGCCGTCATCGAGTAGGAGGTTATGCGGCAAGGAGCCCCGAGGCCGCCGCCATCGGACGCGACGCCTGGGGAAAGAGGGCCATCTATCGACGTACCGGGCCTTCCAGCCGACGGCTGTCGGCGAGCACGCTCCCGTCGGGGACAGTCCAAGTACTAGCGCGCGACTGTCGCATCGTTCCGACGGGATCCGTAAGGCCCACACCTTAAGGCGGAAGGAGGCGTCGGAGACTTGAATCTGGGGCGGGCACGCATCTGCCAGGTGCGCCTCTGTTCACCGGCGATGTCGTGGGGGCCCGGTCCGTTGTCGACACCGGGCCCCGGTGTCAGCTGGCTGTCCGCCCGTTAAGTGTTCCCGGCTGGCTGTTCGGAAAAAGGAGCTGCAATCGTCATGCGAGGGAAGGCGGGCCGCCAGTGGTGAACCGTCCGTTCGACGGACAGTCTTCCTCGTCCCGCCGCGGTGGCGGACGCGGTTCCGATGCGCGTGCCCACGCGGATCCCATCGGCCCCGTCCCGGTCATCGACCAGAGGGTCGCCTGGGACCGGGAGCGCTGTCGCCTGTCTCCTGGGGAACGGATCCTCGCGCTGGGGCTCCATGTGCTCACGGATCGGCCACCGCTCTATCCGGTGACGGACGTCTTTTGGCTCGCGGAGGTCCCATTGTTCCTGGGCCCTGGCGAGACCGAGGAGCATCTGACCGGCGATGCGCGGGGGCGGGCGTTTCACAAGCTCGCAGCGGCGGAACCGCCCGCGGTGTTCAGCGCGGTGACTGTCCGGACTTCTGTGGTGGAGGCGATGGAGGGAGGCGGGATGCCCGCCGACACCACCTCGCACTCCCTCGAGGGCGAATACCCCATGGCGGACGCTCCGCATGGCGTGACGTCCGGTCATGGGTACTCGAAAGACCATCGGGACGACCCGGCCCCGACGCACACCGGCTATCGGGTCACCGTGATCTGGGGCCCCGCGACGGTGCGCCGGTACAGACGGGGCGCGCCCGACGGAGCAGCGGCTTGCTCGTCACGACCCTCCCCGCCGACCGCTACGACGCCAACGCCTTGCTGCGGGAGTCGAAGGGCCAACCCAGCGTGGAGCCACGCCCTGAATTCCTGATAGAGCCGGCGTTTGTGGACACGGTCTTCCTCCAGACGCCGGAGCGGAGCCAGGCGTGGGGATACTCCAGGCACCGGCGCCCTTCCCGGCGGTCCGGATCATCGGGGAAGCGCCTACCCTCACGGCGACGAGTGATCCCACCGTCCCGGCCCGGTCCGCTCGAAATGCCTCGGATGCGCGGGTACGAAGTCCGGAAGCCACGTATCAGGTTCAGGTATCATTGCCCGGAGTCAAGGGATGAGGAGGGACGGTTCGTGATATTAACGCCGATGACGGCCGAAAGCCTTGGGAGTTACCTTGAGGAGGCCATCAAGACTTACGCGGACGAGCACGTACGTTCCGGGAACTGGGCCGCGGATCAGGCACAGGCGCAGGCCGAAAGAGAATTTGCGGACCTCTTGCCGGATGGGATCCACTCGAAGGACCAATACCTCTTTACGCTTGTCGACGACACCACCGGCGCCGACGTGGGCATGATCTGGTATGGCGTCCGTGGCCAGATGGGAACACGAGAGGCCTGGATCTGGGACTTCAAGGTGGACCCCGCCTACCGCCGCAGAGGGTATGGTCGACAGGCCCTCGCAGCCCTGGAGCATCACGTGAAGGAGCAGGGACTCACAAAAATCGGCCTGCACGTATTCGGTCACAATGACGCGGCGCGCTCGCTGTATGAGGCCATGGGCTATGCCGTCACGAACCTCGTCATGAGTAAAACCCTTTCCATATAGGAGGGTTTTCATTTAGTCAGGATCCGCCCGGGCGGGGGTTTGAGCGCCCGGTCCGGGGAACTTTCACACACGAAACGCTGGCAACTCTGGCACCTGTTAGGGAAGTTCCGAAAGAAGTTGGCAGACGCGATCACCGCCCATCCTCAGACGACTGGTGCCCACTACCAGATCCTATCTGAGAACATGAGGGGATCCGTACTCCGCACGCACGGAAACCATACCGTCTATCGGTGGCACCTCCCACACGCCACGACCCCGTGGGACGCCGCCGCCGACTTCGACCCGCCGCGGCCGATTTTGGTCTCCGCCTATCACCTCACCCCTGGGTGTCCCGCGATTGACCCCACCACGCTCCTGCGGGCCTTGGACGGCTAGGTGATCTGCGGGGCACCCTCGATCACCGCCTGGGTCCGCCGTCTTCAGCAGACCCCGTTCCTGGCTCGGTTGTGTGGGCGGTCTGGTAAAGTCTCCGACGTGGGGACGGTGTACGGCTTCCTGGACCGCCCTATCCGAACCGGCCGCGCCGTCACGCCGTCCTCCGGGGCCCGTCCGGGCGGAAGGGGACGCTCAAGGCGGGCAAGAAGATGCCCCCGAGGCGCCCCAGGGCCACCGACCGGGTGGCCCGCCGCGTCGCCTGGGAAGCCCCCCGCCCAGCGCGGCAGCGGGTCACGGACCCGTGGGACGCGCTCTTGGCGGCCGTCGTCGACCAGAGTGTCACGTGCGGCGTACCGCCCGCCACCTGCGACGTGGCGGTGGACGGGACTCCGGTGGAGAGTGGTGCGCACTCGTTCGGCCAGAAAGTGTGCGCCTGCCCCGGCAAGCTTTGTGGGTGCCTGCGCCGGTTCAGTGACCCCGATGCCCCGTCCGGGGTGCGACAGCGAGCTGGTACTTAGGCGCCTTGCACAGAAGAGCAGACCGTACCACATAACCCGGTGTCAGGAGTCCATCTCAACGTTGCTAAGTGGACAAAGCGGCAGCGATCCCGTTCCTCGCGCTTCCAGTCGTAGCGAGGATTACTCCTACCTTTGCCGCCTCACCTCCTCTAGCACCTGCTGGTTCTGCCCCACGAAGTGTTGGCGGCGGGTGCGGTGGCAACGGGTACGGTTACAACGTGACCATCCCGGACTTTGGTATCGGCGATGCCACGACATACTCCGAGTACTCGAATAAGTACACGGATGCCCGCCTGAGCGTCAACAGCATGGACAGCGCGTAGGATAATCGCCGGTATGCGACGGCTGACTATAGCTATGGCCATTACACCAAGGCATATCGGCCGATTGCAGAGTACGGAGACTACGAGTGGTGGTATTATACGTTGGGCGGACAGTACGTACGTGTCGCGTTTGCCAGTGAATTCGATGTCACCGGCGCGGTAGAGGTGTCGGGAATCGGGAGTCCGAATACGGATTGCTAGTCAACGGAGTAAAAAGCGGCGCAAGTGCTACCCACGCGAGCGGTCGCGTTGCGAATATTCTGCGTCCGGCCATGGCAAGGACCAATGCGAGGAGGTCCGCCCGTGGGACCGATGATTCGGATGGAGTTACTGCGCAGTGCTCGGACTCGGAATATACGCGTCGCGCTTGGGGTCATTATCGGCCTGAGTTTTCTGGGGTTCCATCAATATGCGAGCCTGGACTTAGCCGCTATGGGAGGTGGAGCCGGTTGGCTTGCCTTCGCACAATCGGTCAGCCCGGTTGGCGTCCTGGGTCCTCTCATTGGCGCCATCGCCTTCGGGGATAGAGTGCCCACGGACGTTCGGACTGGGTACCTCGCCTTGGCTCTGATGAGAGTCCGCCCCTCCACGCTGGTTGTCGCCCGGCTCCTGGCATCGGCCATTGGCACGATTGCCATCGTGGTTCTGGGCTTAGTGCCGGCGTTCATCGTCTCGGTCGTCGCGTTCCCGTTGAACCGTGTGTCCTTCAGCGGCGCACTCGCGGCTCATGGTGGCTCCGACTGGGTGTTCACACTGGCCAACCTGAGCGTGTTGTGCCTCGCCTCCGCCGCTTGGACGGTCAGTACGGTGTTTACGGTGTCCGCGATGGTGCGCAACCCGTACTGGGCGATGGCCATCCCTGTTGCCCTCTATTTATTGGCAGGCGTTCTTGCGCCCCCTCGGTTCAACCCAATCGTCCACATCGACCTCCTAAACTACGTGCCGGTAGTCGGCCCCTGGTGGAGCGACGGCGTGGTGTGGACATTGTGGGCCCTGCTTTGTCTAATCCTGGGTAGTGCCCTGTGGCGACGGCGGGGGGATTGGGTTGGCTGACGCGAGCGAGTGCGCCATCCATTGCAAGGATTTAGTCAAGAAGTTCCGCAAGCGCCCGCTGTTTGAGGGCTTGTCTTTCGATGTGCCGTGGGGTGACCACTGTGCGGTCATCGGTGAGAATGGGTCGGGCAAGACGACGCTGTTGCGGATTCTCGCCGGGCTCACCGTGTTCGACTCCGGCGCCGTAACCGTGGGTGAAGCGGTCCTGCCTCCCCGCCTCCATAAGATTCCCCCCGCTATCGGAATCGCGCTCGACGGCATGAATCTGCTGCCTCAGTTCTCGGCTCTCGAAAATTTACATATGCTGGCCCGACTGACACCGGCCCACCGAACTCTGGCCGACCTTAAGAATTTACTCGCGGACGTGGGTCTCAAGCCCGATGACCAGAAGCCAGTGGGTCAGTTTTCTCTCGGCATGCGCCAACGACTGCTGTTGGCCCAGACTTTGATCCCCCGACCGGAAGTTTTGTTGTTGGATGAGCCCACGAACGGTCTAGACCCGGAAGGTGTCCAATGGTTAGTCACGTGGCTCCGAAGCCTTTCGGATGTGACGGTCGTCATGGCCAGTCATCGCTACGAGGAAGTGGCGGCCACCTGCACCACGGTCTGGCGCCTGGAGCACGGCACCATCCGGCAAGTCGAAGATTTCGCGACGACGACCCCCCATGATTAAGGGACTGGCCTTGACCGGCGAGGGGTTGTCAAGGCTGACTCGTGCCCGAGTGGTGTGGCCCGTGGTCGGCATCGGGGTGGGTGTCGCCGTGGTCTGGCTGAATTTTCTGTCCATTGATGCGACCAATGCGCGGGCAGCGGCTAACGCGTGGGACTTGGTGCTGATGCTCCAGAACAACGGGTTTGTGCTGGTATTCGTGCTGTTGATTCCCTTTAGCCTAGCTGTCGGACGGTTGCTCCATGAAGACGATGCGATGGGCTATAAATCCGCTGTCTGCCTTCGACTGGGTCAGCGCGCAGGTTGGGTGTACCCCACGAGCATGGCAGCGGTCATGCTGTGTACGGCTGTATGTTGGGCCATAGTTGAAGGTGGTGCGTGGGTGGCGGTAGGCTGGGTCGCCTTGGGACATCCGGGACCAACGTGGAGTGCGTTTGCCACGTCGCACAGTGTGTACTGGTTGGTGCCCCCGAAGGTTTTGCTGACCAGTCCGGTCCGCGCCGTCCTGTTTTCTCTTCTATCCAACAGCTGGGCGATGTTCGCCGTCACGTGCCTGGCAGCGGGAGTCGGGCAGTGGATTAACGCGGCCTACGGCACTGTCGCCACAGCGGTGCTCATGGGTGTCCTGTCTCTGTGGATATCGCATGGTACGACCGGCTTGCTTTGGAGTCCGATTGCGTCCGGCCTATGGATGCTTCATGGGCCAGCTCCGTTGACTCCCAGCCTTCCTCCGGACTGGTCGTGGATCTACCTTAGTGGACTCGCCTTGGCCGGAACGGGACTCATGGTGATCCGTCACGTCACATTAGAGACGTGGTCATGAAGGCTCTCTCTGCGCACCCGCGTCTTCTAGCAACTGTCATTTTGGCGGTGACGGCGGGGATCGCGCGGATCAAGTCCTAGATCTGCTGTAAATTCCCGGCCCGCGTGCGGCGGCTACGGAACTGATGAAAAACGTACTGTAGAGTGGCCTCCCGAAGCGGGTTTCGGGATAATTGGATCATGGTGGATCACCGCAGGGGGTCCGATGCTCGGTTGCCGGTCGCGCGAACTCTCCTTGTCGGATGCCGCTGAGTGGCCGAGGCGGATTCCCGCCACTTCCCGGTGGGTACAGGTGCGCCAGTGGAGCCTCGCGCACTGGCCCGCTTCGCGGTTCGCCGCGTGGTATGCCGCCGACGGCCAGGGCCGGCCCTCCATTCCCGCGAGCTACATGTCCACCCTCCTTTTGCTCCACTTGATGTATGGCTGGTCGGACCGGCACGCGGGGGACCAC
>JAJZYZ010000130.1 GCA_021797815.1 Bacillota bacterium | reverse complement strand
CGTACGCAGCGGACGTCTTCGGGGATGACCAGCAGCGGGAGCTCGCGGCGTTTCTCCGGACGTGCCGGGATCGGGGCGCGGCGGTGATGCTCAGCAATTCCGATCCGCACAACATCGATCCGAGCGACGACTTCTTTGACACCCTCTACCACGACTGGGTCATTACCCGGGTCCCGGCCCGCCGGGCCATCAACTCCAACAAAGACCGGCGCGGGCCGATCCGGGAACTCGTCATCACCAACTATCCGGTCGTGGTGCCCAGCGTCTCCTCGGCGGCGGTCCGTGCCTAACCGGGGGCATGAGTTCCGGGATCTGCTCATCACGGATATTGAATCCTGGAACACGCCGGGCCTCGCCGTCTACAAGGAAGCCTGGGTGGGCACCCGATTTCTCGGGGTCCGCCGCCACGTGGACATCGTGGTGACGCACGGCACCCGGGCGATCGGCATCGAAGCCAAGGTACAATTCGGCACCGGCACCGCCGATGAGAAGCTCTTTTACACTCTGGAGGACTGCCGGCACGCGCCCATCCCCATGATCATTGCCTTCACGGGTACCCATATTGGTCCTGACATCCAGTCCCAGCTCATTCTGAGTGGCTACGGCGTGGCGGTAGACACCGCGATCGACGCGCAGGATCAGTTGGTTATCCGAGACGCGGCCGTGTTCCGACAGCGCATCCGGCTCGTGCTGGGGCTCGACTGGCTGGCGGACCAGACCACCCGCCGCGTGTGGCCGTGATCTAAGGGTTCGGTTGCCCTGCCTCGCCAGGCGATGATCTCACCTTCTCTTAACTCCCTTCCGGATCCGCTTAACCACGTGGCCCCCTTTTCTCTCTCGGGGTCTTTCGATCCGTGTGCACGCGTCTCCCGACGAGACACGAGGCGAGAGAAGTCCCGACCGTTATCTCCCAACACCCCACGGCCATCTCGCGTAAGGAGGAGGGTCTCATCCCCATGCCCACGTCCGCTGATCTCCTGACCCGGCCCCCGAAGGGGGCCACGGAGTTGATTGCCGCCAGCGTAGCGCGCGAATGGGCCGAAGCCCAGCGCGAGTGGGACTTTACCGGAGACACGCTAGACGACGGTGATCCCGAGTTTCCGGACGCCTGCGGCTTCTGCGGCGAGCGAAACATCCGGACCGCGCACCAGGTACAGAACCGCCTCAACGGCCACACCCGCTGGCTCGGGAGTGAGTGCATCAAGCGGTATCTCATCTTGGGCGGGGTCGAGACCCTGGAAGACAGCCAGCGGCTGTTCCAGCGCCAGCTCAAGCGCGCCGCCACACGCCGGGCCTTGGGGGATATCGGGCTACGGCTGCTGAGCGAGGAGTATCCGCCCTGGGAGGATCTCGCGGCGTTGCCGCGCCTTCTGTGCCGCTACTATGACGTCCGCAGTCTCGTGCCGATTCTGCACGACCACTGGTCCGACATCCTGGGCCTCGTCTTAGGCGCCCCGCCTGACGCGTTCTTCGCGGGGGACGTCGAGCGTGTCCGGGCGGCGATACTCGAGCCACGCACCCTCATGCCCCCTGGCTTCAAGCCTCCGCGGCAGCCTCGCGGGCTCGGGTCTTGGGGGTCCCAGCGTCGCCGGCATACCCGGGTGACGACCACCGTGTCCGCCACCACCAGCCAACGCGGCGCGGATCGTGAGCGGGAGTCCGATCCCGATCATTAAGCAAGACCGGGTCGCACACCAGCAACCTCGGCGACAAAGCGTCAAAAAGCCCGGTATCCGGTTGGGCGGTAGGTGTCTTGGGTGTCTTGGTCGGGTCGCCCGCATTTGACGTGGCAGCGGCCGTTTCTGTGCGTCTGGCGCGATACCAGAAGGGGGTAGGGCTGTGAATACAACCCCAAGCCGTTCCCGCATTGAGACCACCTGCCCCTTCTGTGGACACCGGGTCTGGGCGGCGGACGTGCGGCGCGGCCATTACACCACGCTCGGTCGGCTCCCGGACGGGTCGGTCGCATTGGTCCACCAGCGGTGTCTCGATCGCGAGTTGCGGGCCCTGAGCCGGTTTCCACGCTAAGATCACGCAACGCGAGGGGAGAGTAGGGCGTATGCATCCCGCGGATCTGCTAGTCGTCACCTGTCCCGCGTGTGCCGCAGGCGCGGAGTGGTTAAGGACGCATGAACCTCGGGCCGTGGTCCCGGCGACGATCCACCGGCACGCCAGCCAGGACGGCTGGTTTCGGCTCTACGCGCCGGCCGCCTGGGCGGACGAGGGGCAACTCGCGGCGATCACGGGGAAGTACCTATTCTTTTCGCCGGATCGGGCGGCGCTTATCGGCCTGGCGGGGGTGGAACTGGCCCAATACGGGTTCCCGGCCGCGAAAGTGCCGTATCAGCGCGCGGGATCCGCCTACGTGCTCTGCCTCTACGCCCCCGACGCCAGCCGGAAGCGGGAATTGGCCGACCGGTTGGCGGACTACCGGGCCCAATGGTCCGAGGCGTCCCTGGAGTACCGCTATTGGAAGTCCAATGACGCCACGCTGGCCGGGCAGTATTCCGCCCAATTCTTGCGCTCGCGCCGCCGCTGACGTCTTGTTATTTCCCGAGCAGGTTCTCCGAGACACATCGGGCCACGAAACACGGGACGGTCACCTGGCGCGCCGTGCAAGCGGCGGGGCTGGTACTTTTGCGTGGGGAGCTGGCCGGCCGTGCCCCCGTCGCCGCCAGGCGTCCAGGGCCGGCCCGCCGAAGCGGTCCTGACGGCTCCGCCGCCCCCTGGAGCGCCGACGGCGTGCGGGAGCGGTCTTGGCATGGTTCCGGACGATCCGCCCACCACCGTGTGTCCGGCCGAAACAGCCGTGATGAGGAGAAAAATCATGTCGTCGTTGCCGGACGAGCCGATGTGGACGTGGCCGTTCGCCCCCCGCCGGCGGATGGTGACACTCCGGGTGCAGGATCGGGACGTCCGGTTTCCCCCGGAGCTCAAGGCCCTGCCCCGGGAGACGGAGGCCGACTGGATGCGGCTCTTCTGGGCGTCGGTGCCTGACGCGGACGCCATCGCGATCGCGATCAGTGCCCTGAACGAATTGCAGGCGGTCTGGCCGTTTCCCCTGTCCGTGTGGGATGACCCGCACGCCTCCCTGCTCCCCGTGCTGACGCCGCTGGCCCGGGTCCCGGCTTCCCGGATCGAGGTCATGCGGCGAACGGGTCAGCCGGACATCGCCCGCGAGCGCGCATTCGCCGAACGCTTGCGGGCTGCCCTCTGGCTGTGGCAAGTGGACCTGGGTGACGTCACGGTGGAGAGCGCCCACGGTGTGTGGCACTTGAGCGCCCAGCCGGACCCGATGGCCGGACGGCCG
>JAJZYZ010000046.1 GCA_021797815.1 Bacillota bacterium | reverse complement strand
GTCGCCCGTGGCCATGACGGTGCGGATGCCCATGGCGCGAAGCTCCGCGAAGCGGTCGCGGAGGCCAGGCTTTACGATGTCCTTCAGATAAATAACCCCGAGCACGGTGGTGCCGCGGCCCACCGCCAGCGGTGTCCCGCCCTCGCGCGCGATTCGCTCGCTCACCGGCACGAGCTCTCGGGGCACGCTCCCGCCCTCGTCCCGCACCCGTTCCACGATGGAGCGCACGGCGCCCTTGTAGTACTCGGTGCCGTCCTGCAGGATGAGGCCCGATCGCCGCGTCTCGGCGGAGAACTCCACCGGCGTCGAGCCCTGGAGCAGGGCCCCGTCAAGCTCGAGGCCCGACGCCTCCGCCAGCTCCACGATAGACTTGCCCTCCGGCGTCTCATCAAACTTGGACGCGTACAGCGAGGCCTCCACCACGTCCTGCTCGCTCACGCCCGGCATGGGGTAGAAGCTGTCGGCCATCCGGTTTCCGAGGGTGATGGTCCCGGTCTTGTCCAGGATGAGGGTGTCGACGTCGCCCGCCGCCTCCACGGCGCGGCCGCTCTTGGCCACGACATTGAACCGGATGACGCGGTCCATGCCGGCAATGCCGATGGCCGACAGGAGCGCGCCAATCGTCGTCGGGATGAGGCAGACCAGGAGCGACAGCAGGGTAGCCACATCGATGGGCGTGTGAAAGTATCCGGCCATGGGCTCCAGCGTGACCACCACGATGACGAATATCAGGGTCAGCACCGACAACAGCACGGAGAGCGCAATCTCGTTCGGCGTCTTCTGGCGCTGGGCGCCCTCCACCAGGCTTATCATCCGGTCCAGGAACGACTGGCCGGGCTCGACCGTGATGGCGATATCGATGACGTCTGACAGGACACGCGTGCCGCCGGTTACGGAGGAGAAGTCCCCGCCCGCCTCCCGGATGACAGGCGCCGACTCGCCGGTAATGGCTGACTCGTCGACCGAGGCGATGCCGCGCCAGATCTCGCCGTCGCCCGGGACAAGCTCGCCCGCCATGACCCGGACCAGGTCGCCTTTGTTAAGGGCTTCCGCCGGGACCATGCCCAGCTCTTCTCCCTCTTCGGTGATGCGGCGGGCCATGGTGCCTTCTTTGGTGCGTCGAAGGGCATCGGCCTGCGCCTTGCCGCGGCCTTCCGCCCAGGCTTCCGCAAAATTGGCAAACAGCACCGTGAACAGGAGAATCACGAACACCAGCATGTCGTAGGGGCGAAGCCCTGGCCCGCCCGCCGTACCGAACAGGGTGGGGTCCAAGGACAGGGCGAGAGTGATGGCGGTCGACACTTCCACCACGAACATGACCGGATTCTTGACCATCGTGCGGGGGTCAAGCTTCACGAAGGAGTCGATGACGGCCCGCCGCCAGATGCTGGTCTGCCTGATTACCACTTTGGCCACCGGACGTCACCCCTCCTCTCTCGCGCCTTTCCGCCTCCTGGCGACACCATTTGCGCCGTCCGCACCGTTCTATCTGTCCGGAGTTCGTTCGCCCTCATCCATAAAGCCGCCCCGCCAGCATGGCCAGCTGCTCCGCCACCGGGCCGAGGGCCATGCCGGGGAAAAAGGTGAGGGCGCCCACCAGCACGGTAACCCCCACGTACGTCCAGCCGAAGGCCAGGGTATCGGTCTTGAGCGTGCCGGCCGTGACCGGCGTCCGCTTCTTCACGGCCACGGACCCCGCGAGCGCCAGCATGGCGATGGCCGACACGTAGCGGCCGAGCAGCATCACGATGCCCACCGCAAGATTGAAGAAGGTCGTGTTGGCGTTCAGGCCCGCAAACGCGGACCCGTTGTTGGCAGCGGCCGAGGTGAAGGCATAGAGAATTTCGGACAGGCCGTGGAAAGCCGGATTGGCAATCGAGGCCAGCGCGTTCGGATTCGTGAGCGCAAGGGCCGTCGGCACCAGCACGATGAGGGGATGAACCAGCATGGCCACGGAGGCCAGCTTGATTTCGCGCGCCTCAATTTTCTTGCCCCAGATTTCCGGGGTGCGGCCCACCATCAGTCCGGCGATGAACACGGTCACGATCAGGAACATCATGATGTTCATGAGCCCGGCGCCGACGGCTCCGAAGACGGAGTTCACCGTCATCAGGTAAAGCGGCACCAGACCGCCGAGCGGCGTGAGGGAGTCGTGCATGGCGTTTACCGATCCGGTTGTGAACGCGGTCGTAAACGTCGCATAGAAGGACGAGTCGCCAATGCCGAAGCGGGTTTCCTTGCCCTCCCAGTTCGGTCCCCTAAGACCCAGCAGGTGATGCACGATGGTGTTGCCGTGCGCTTCCGCCGCGTAGGCGGCCACGCCGAACGCCACCAGCGCGAAGACCGTCACGATGTAGAGCACCCAGGACTGGCGCATGTTCTTCAGATAGCGCCCGAGGGCAAACACGAGCGCCATCGGCACCAGCCCCATGGCCATCATCGACTCGACGTTGGTAAGCGGCGTCGGATTCTCAAAGGGGTGGGCGGCGTTGGCGTTGAAAAATCCCCCGCCGTTGGTGCCCAGCATCTTGATTGACTCGAGTGAGGCCACCGGTCCGCGGGCTATGGTTTGCAGCGATCCGGACAGGGTGTGCACCACCACACTGGCCGAAAGTGTGGAGGGGACGCCTTGGAGAATCCACACAATGGCAAGAAGAAACGACAGCGGCAAGAAGAGGCCCAGCACCACCCGCACGAGGTCGCGGTAGAAGTTGCCGAGCCGTGCCAGCTCCGCCCCCGCAAAGGCCCTCAGCAGGGGCAGCACCATGGCAACGCCGGTCGCGGCCGCCACCACCTGCAAGAACGTGATGACCCACATCTGGGAGCCGATGGAGAGCGCCGTCTCTCCCGCGTATGCCTGCCAGTTGGTGTTGGTCACAAACGACGCGGCGGTGTTGAAGGCGAGGGCCGGCGCCATGGCGGGCGCGTGCGTGGCGTCCAGGGGCAGATGTCCCTGAAGTCGCAGGAGAGCATAGGCCAGGATAAACAGAATCAGATTAAACAGCAGCAGTTGCTGGAGATAGCGCCACCAGGGCACGGACCGGTCCGGGTCGATCCCGCACAGGCGATAGATGAACCGTTCAAGCCACCCCCACAGGCGGTAGCCGCGCGGGCGCGCCTCCTCAAACAGGCCATAAAGATACCGTGATAGGTACCACGCCGCGACCGTGAGGATCGCGATCAATAACCCGTAGCCCAAAAGGACCGCTGTAGCCATCGGGCCCTAGAACCGTTCCGGAAAGATGAGACTGTAAGCCAGATACCCCGCCATCACGACCGCAATACCCAACAAGACGAGCACGGTTTGCCCTCCGTTACAGTTGCCCGAGCCAGCGCACCAACCCGAACAGGAGAGCGAAGATGGAGAGACCCAGCGCGAGATTGATGACGTCGCCCATCCGCCTACCTCCCGGCCGAATCCCGCGGATCATTCCCAAAAGAATAGCATGGGGGTACCGGCTGTCAATTGCGAACCCCATCGTCGACCGCCCACGGGTTACGATAGGGGTACACGCTGGATCCAAAGACACGACAAGTACCCGGCTCGACAATGAGAAAAGAGAACACTGGGAGGGAAGCCATGAGCACCCCCGTCAAGATTGGAGACGCGCTGCCGCGGCGTGAGGACCGGAGACTTCTGACCGGGCAGGGCCAGTACGTTGGCGACCTGCCCGAGCCGGGCACCTTTCATCTCGCTTTCGTAAGAAGTCCGCATGCTCACGCCCGCATCACGAACATGCGGCTCGACGACGCCCTTCACGCGCCCGGAGTCATGGCGGTGTGGGATGCCGCGGTCCTCAACATGCCCCCTCTCCCCAGTTTCAGCATGGGCGGCCGCTTTGCCCCCACGCCTCAGCCGGCTCTCGCCGACGGGCGCGTGCTGTTTGTCGGCCAGCCGGTGGCGGCCGTGCTGGCGGACAGCCGCTATCGCGCGGAAGACGCCGCGGAGCTTGTGGATGTCAGCTATGAGCCTCGGACGCCCACTGTCGACCCGCGCCGCCCCGACGCCGGTCCTCCCCTCCACGGGGACAGCAATGTCATTGGGGAAACCGTTCTCCGCCATGGCGACGGGCGCGCGGCCCTCGGAGCTGCCGCGCACGTGGTCTCGGTGAATCTTCGCCTCGGACGGGTGGTGGGAAACCCCATGGAGCCCCGGGCGGTCCTGGTGTTCGTCGATGAGAGCAGCGGGCGCCTGGAAGTCCGTGCGGCCACTCAGGGGGTCTTTGGTCTCCGGCGGTCGCTGTCAGAGTGGCTCGGCCTCGACGAGGGCAAAGTTCACGTTCTGGTGCCGGACATCGGGGGCGGCTTCGGGCTCAAGAACCGCCTCTACCCGGAGGATGCCATCGCCGCGGCCATGGCGCTCAGGCTTCGGGTGCCCGTGCGCTGGACCGGAGACCGCCAAGAAGAGTTTCTCGCCACCAACCAGGAACGCGATCAGTACCATGAGGCGAGCCTCGGTCTTGATGAGGACGGCCGCATCGTGGCGATCGTCGTCGACTACATCCAAGACGGCGGCGCCTTTTGTGCCGCGGCGGCGATACCTTTCGGCACGACCGCCATTTCCGTGCCGGGACCGTATCGGATTCCCCATCTCGAGGTGCACGGCACGCTGGTGGCGACCAACAAGGTGCCGGTCGGCCCCTATCGGGGAGCCGGGCGGCCGCAGGGAAACTTCGTCATGGAGCGCCTGTTGGATGCCGCCGCGGATACGCTCGGCCTCGATCGGCTGGAGATTCGCGCGCGGAACCTGATCCGGCCGCAAGACCTTCCCTACGAGACCCCAAGCCGGATCCGCTACGATCATGGCGATTTTCCGGCGATCCTGGAGCGCACCGCCAGCGCCGTCGACTACGCCCATTTCCGGGAGCGTCAGGCCGCGGCCCGTGCCTCGGGCCGCCTTTTGGGCCTCGGGATCGTCGACTACGTCGAGCTCTCGGCCGGCGGCGGGTTCGAAGACGCCGTCTACCGGCTCCTCCCGGACGGCCTGGTTGAGGTGAGCTCCGGTTCATCGTCCCAGGGCCAGGGGCATGAGACCGCCTTCGCCCAGATTGTGTCGGAACGGCTCGGACTTCCGCTTCAGCAGATTGTGATACGGGAGGGCGACACCGGCCGGGTGTCCCGCGGCGTCGGCACGTTTGGAAGCCGCAGCATGACTATTGCCGGCAACGCCCTGGCCGTCGGGGCCGAAAAGTTCAAGGCGGTGGTCCTGGAACGTGCGGCCGTCCGACTCGAGGCCGCGGTCGAAGATCTTGTGTACGAGGCGGGCGCGGTGTCGGTTGCGGGCGTTCCCCGCCGGCACATCACGCTGGCTGACCTGTCAAAGTCAGATGGGGAGCCCATCACCGCCACCGGATCGTTTACCTCCTCCGGTCAGGAGTATGGGTTCGGGGCTCATGCGGTCACCGTCGAGGTGGATTCGGGCACCGGTCTCGTCCGACTGCTTGACTACGTTGTCTGCCACGACGGCGGCCGGACCGTGAATCCGCTCCTGGCCGACGGTCAGACCATCGGCGGCACCGTTCAGGGACTCGGCACCGTCCTGTACGAGGAACTCGCGATTGACGACGCTGGACAGCCGCAGAACGCGAGCCTGATGGACTATCTCATGCCGGCCGCGACCGACATGCCGCGCTTCACCATTCTCCAGCAGGACTATCCCAGCACGGGCAATCCGGAAGGATTCAAGGGTCTCGCGGAGGGCGGCACCATACCGCCCATGGCGGCCGTGCTGTCGGCCGTTGAAGACGCCTTTTATCCTGAACGTCCCCGTCTGCACACCATTCCCTTGAATCCGGAATCGCTGGCCGCAGCAGGGGACGGGCCGGCCGTGCGGGCCTAGGCAACATGGTGGTCCCGGCTCCGCGCCGTACTGCCGCGGCACTGGCGCCGGGACCAGACGGCTTCTCTCGTCACACCGGCCGCCAGCTTCCGATCCACTCCCGGCGCCAGCGTTCGCGCGGGTCGGCCGGCTTCGGGCACGGGCGTCCGGCGTACATGACCCACTTCCGGCCCTCGCCGCCCACCTTCCGCATCTCTTGGTCGTTCATCGGTTCCTCGTTTCTGTGCCTGATAATGGGGGCCGACATCCCGTGTGTTCGCGCGCGGCCGGTATCGGCCCCGTGCTGCCCATCCGGGCCTCCGCCGGCGGCGGCGCCACATGGCTCTTGCAGACTGCTCGCGATGAGCTTTCGGTTCGTAGCGTACGCGAGAGTCTCCCCGCTGCCATTGGTCTCGGGTACGATTCACGCTCGAGACGAGGACGAGCCGGTTATACTGTAGGAAGATGCATCCGGAGGAGGTGAGCTGTGATGCCGACCCAAAGCGAAGTCTTCGATATCTTGAAGAATGTGTACGACCCTGAGATCGGAATCAACGTGGTTGATCTGGGCCTCGTGTACGGTGTGGACGTCGACGGGGATGAGGTCAACGTAACCATGACCCTCACCGCTCCGATGTGCCCCATGCACGATGCCATTGCCCGTACCGCGGAGATGGCGGTCGAGACTCTCGACGGTGTGAAGGCCGCCCATGTGGACATGGTCTGGGAGCCCCCGTGGACCCCGGAACTACTGACCGACGAGGGACGCCGCCTGCTTGGTTTCTAGACGGCGATTCCGAGAGGAGTACCCATGCCCGAAGTTCTAACCGAGGCCGCCATCGTCGATTCCCTGCGGTCCGTGCAAGATCCGGAGCTTCGCCAAAGTATTGTCGATCTGCATATGGTCCGCGGCGTCCACGTCAACGCCGATCACGTGGACGTGGACGTGGCGCTGACCGTGGCGGGCTGTCCCCTTCATCAGCGCATTGAATCCGACATCAAAGAGGCGCTGGGGCGCGTCGAAGGTGTCGAGGCTGTCAACGTCAAGCTCTCGGTCATGAACGACGAGGAGCGGCGGCAGGCGTTTCAGGCGGCTTTTCGCCTCCGTGAGGCGACGCCGGCGGCCGCGCCGCCCCCACCCGCCGCGGCACGTCCCCGGGAGCGGGTCGAGATTCCCGTAATCCCGAGGACGGCGCCCGGGCCGGCCCTCCTGCAGCCCAGCACTCCCACCGCCATCATCGGCGTGATGAGTGGCAAGGGCGGTGTGGGCAAGTCGACCGTAACCGCCAATCTGGCGGCCGCCATCGCCCGACTTGGCCATCGCACCGGCCTGATGGACATCGACGTCTACGGATTCAGCCAGGGGCGGCTCTTCGGGGTCCGGGGCGAGCCCCGGGTCAACGAGGATGAGAAGATCGTGCCCTGGGAGAGTCACGGCGTCCGGCTGGTCTCGATGGGCATGTTTGTCCCCGAGGATCAGGCGGTTGTCTGGCGTGGCCCCATGCTGGGCAAGATGATGCAGCAGTTTTTCAGCGACGTGGCCTGGGGCGAGCTGGACTTCCTGTTGATGGACCTGCCCCCCGGTACCGGGGATCTGGCCCTTGACGTTGCCCAGAAGGTGCATCACGCATCGCTCGTGCTGGTCACCACCCCGCAGGCGGTGGCCACCCATGTGGCCGCGCGCGCGGCCAACGTTGCGCAGCGCGCGGGCCAGACCATCCTGGGCGTCGTCGAGAATATGAGCTTCGTCCGCTGCCCCCATGGAGACAGGCTTGAGATTTTCGGCCATGGCGGCGGCGAGGAACTGGCCCGCTCCTTGAAGGTGCCCCTTCTTGGCCAGGTGCCGCTGGAGGCGGCCGTCCGCGAGGGCGCCGACGGCGGCCGGCCCATCGTGCTGTCGGATCCGGACAGCGAGGCGGCCGGGGTGTTTCTCAATATCGCCAATCGCCTGATCGCCGCCCGGGCCAGCTAGGAAATCGCCGCAAACCCGGTCGGGCTTAGAGCCGCCTGGCGGCGATTTGTGGCGGCTTAGGGGGCGCTTGTGCCCTCGCGCCCGTAGCGATCCTCGAGGCGGACCACGTCGTCAAGCTCGGGGGTCGAGACCTCCACCACCCGGGTGTCTTCCATCGCGAGGAGGCGATGGCGGACGCCCACCGGGATGTCCGCGGCGACGCCGGGGGTCAACAGGATCTCGTGGTCGTCCAGAGTAAGCTGTGCCCGCCCCTCGAGGCAGTACATGGATTCGGCCTTCCGGTTGTGGTACTGGAGGGACAGCGACTCACCCTGTTTCACGAACAGGATCTTGCCCGCGTAGCGTTCTGTCTCCGCCCACCAGATCTCGTATCCCCATGGCTTGTCAATCTGCTTCAACGACGAGGTCCCTCCTCTGAGTCTCCGCTCCATCACCGTCTCCCGATCGAAACGGCGGCGCATCCGGTCGCCCGGCCACCCCATTGTCTCATCTCGCTGACGGCAGCCATAGTCGCACGGCCCGGACCAGCGACATCACCTGCGACGACCCGGCCGGCGAATGGGTGATAAAGAGACGCTCCCCCTGTCCCCGGCCATTCAGCACGTAGAGCGCGGGCGTCCACTGAAGGTGTCCGTTCACCGTCCCCACCGTGATCCCGTAGGCCTTCAGAACCTCCCGGATCTGTCGGCGCGAGCCGACCAGGAGCGCACCCGGTCCCCCGATGCCAGTCTTCTCCCACCAGGCGGCAAGTTTGGAGCGTGAGAGGCCGGCACCGGCTACGCTCACCGCCAGCACCGCCACCTGGGGACGCTTCTCACGGAGCGCCGCCAGGGCCTGTCGGATCACGCTCACGGTGCCCTCGCAGCCACCGTGGCAGCCGGGTTCCACGAAGGTGACCAAGGTCACCTTCCCCCGGTACGCGGCGAGGCTCCCGAGTCCGCCGATGCCGGTAAGCCTTATCGCGGGCGCCGGCACCCCCGACAGGGGCGCCCCCGAAGGAGGAAGCCGGACCGGCGCGATGGTGCTGGCCGCAAATCCGTTCGCCAGCTCCTGTACGCTCAGGACCCGCGGCGGACTCGCAAGCCCGCGCATATGAATGCCCAGCAGGACCGCCGCCCAGATGAGCGCCGCAAGCCAGAGTCCCACGCCAATCCGCTTCCAGGGGCGCGGCCTCTTCATGAGCTTTCCTGCTTCTCCGCCCGTCGCCTTCGCACCTCGGCCAGGTCCACCGGTGTCCGGGAGGCGCTACCCACGCAAGGCGCCTCCCCGCTTCCGCTCCCATCGTCCCGCCAGCGCCAGAATATCCCCACAAACACGACCCCGTAGGCTAAGAGGGCGCCGGCCTTCATGATGAGTCCTCCAAGCCTCTCGTCCGCCATGGCCGAGAGGCTTAACAGGTGCGCCCCCGCCGCGTCGACGGCATACGCGGGGGTCTTGCTCAAAAGCGACCAGAACACAAACAGCGGAGTCAGGGCGATGCCGCCAACAAACAGATACAGGAGCGCCACGAGAGGATGAAGGCGCGGCACCTCGCGGATAGGCGAGAGGACGGGCCACCAGAAGAGAAGGGCCAGCGCCACAAACAGGAGGTTCTGGGCCCAGAAGGCGGCCGGATGGGTGCACAGCCAGTTCCAGAGGCCCGGGACCGCCGTGACCCCGTACGCCCCGTTGAACAGCAAGAGTGCGATGAGCGGGCGGACCAAAAAGCGGCCGACGATTCCGAACCGACGCCACACGCCGCGCCAGAACGCGGGTGAGAGGGCCGAGATCAAGAGCGGGACGGCCACGCCCGTCACCAGGAGACGCTGCCCCATGGCCGCCGTCAGCGAGTGCTCCGCCAGCACTTGCAGCGGCGTGCCAAATGCCGCCGCACATAGCCCGAGCCCGACGCGAAACGCCCATCGCGGCCACCGACCCGGCCGCTGGAATCGACCACCGAGGGCTCCCAACAGGAATACCCCCACCCAGGGGGCGGGGTTCCACAGCACCAGAAAGGGGAAACTTCCCATGATGGCGGTCTCCTGCGCGGGCGCTCCTTACGTCACTTCACGTCCTTCTCGAGATACGACACCACCTCCTGGACCTGCTGGGGCGTGAGCCCGAGGTTGGGCATCTTGGCACTCGACCAGACCGCCTGCGGGTCCGCAATCCACTGCAGGAGCCAGGATGTCTGCGTAGGATGGCCGCCCGGCACCAGGTTGACCGTACCCGCCAGCACCTGATTCAGATTGGGCCCCAGGGTTCCACCGTGCCCGTTGACCGTGTGGCAGGAAATACAGGTGGTCGTGACGATCTTGCCGCCCGCCGCCGTCAGCTGCGCCGCCGAAAGGTGCTGGACCGGCACCGCGGGCGGCGTGTAGGCCGTGAGCACGTACCCGATGCCCCACGCTACGACAATCGCGATGAACGCGCCATAGCCGAAGAAGAGCCGGTATACCTGCCGCCCTTCGCGCAGGTGCATGAACAAGAACACCTGCAGCACTACCTGCACGATGGCCAGGGTAATGATGATGGGAATGGCATGTGCCCTGAGGCCCGTGTTGGTCAACAGGACCCCGAAGGCGATGGCGGTCAGGATGAGCGAGACCACCCCCACGCCCACGTAGAGACTCGTGTGTCCGCCTCCACGCCCGGAGTGAGCATCATCCATCCGCATCCGCCTACCCCACCTTTCCGAGCAGATACACCACGCTGAAGATCACGACCCAGACTACGTCCACGAAGTGCCAGTAGAGGCCGGCCACCTGGGCTTTGGTCACGCCCTCCGTCTTGAACGCCGGGCGGAAACTGTACACCAGGAGGGACACGAGCCAGAAGATGCCGAAAGCGACATGCATGCCGTGGAAGCCCGTCAGGGTAAAGAAGGCGGAACCGAACGGGCTCGACGACAGGGTAAGGCCCCGCTTGTAGTCGCCCGTGAACTCGAACGCCTGAAAGGACAGGAAGCCGAGTCCCAGAATGACGGTCACAACAAGCCAGGTTCGAAAGCGCGCGAGCCGCCCTGCCCGCAGCTGGGCGTAGCCGATAGCAAACGTCATGCTGGACGCGAGCAGCGTCAGCGTCCCCACCAGGGTGACAGGCAGGTCAAACACCTGCTTCGGCGTCAGCCCGTGGTTGGTGTGAGTGCGCATCAGGAGATAGGTGCCGATCAGGGAGGCGAAGAACACCGCCTCCGCCGACAGCCAGATCCAAAGACCCAGCACCGCGTTATCGACCGGCTCCAGGGCACCCTCCACCTGGGCGCCCGCATGCGGCGCCGTCACGGCCGGGTTAGCCATCGGCTCCCACCTCCTCCGCCGGCTCCTCCTCAATCGGCACGTACTCCCCCGGGTCCGGTGTGAACATCGAGCGGTGAAGGCCGACCACCAGCACCAGGAAGCCCAAGATCTCCACCACCAGCGCGTGATAGATGAAACCGTAGCCGAGAATCAGGAGGGCAGCCGCAATAATGAGTGGGATCATGGTCGGGCGCGGCATGTGCACCGTGTTGGGCGGCCCGTGATGGTGCTCCTGACCGGGCGCCGGCAGCATGCGCCCGTTCCCGTGCATCTTCTCGAGCCAGAACGGGTCCGCTCCCCGGACAAGCGGGATCTTGGCGAAATTGTACGCCGGCGCGGGTGAGCTTATCGACCACTCCAGCGAACGGCCATCCCAGGGATCGGCAACGGCCTTCTCCCCACGCTGCAGGGACGTGAACAGGTTCACCACGAAGAGGAGCACGCCGGCCGCCAGGATGAACACCCCGAAGGTCGACACCTCATTCCAGAACGTGAACCCGTTGCCGGGCGCATAGGTATAGATGCGCCGGGGCATGCCCATGAGTCCCAGAAAGTGCATCGGAAAGAAGGTGATGTTGAAGCCGATGAGCGTCAACCAGAAGTTCCATTTGCCAAGCCGCTCCGACAGCATGCGCCCCGTCATTTTCGGGAACCAGTAGTAGATGCCTGCAAAGAGCGCAAACAGCGTGCCGCCTATGAGCACGTAATGGAAATGGGCCACGACGAAGTAACTGTTGTTGTACTGCAGGTCTGCCGGCGCAATGGCCAGCATCACCCCGCTCATCCCCCCCAGCACGAAGCAGAACAGGAAGCCGATGGCCCACAGCATGGAGGTGGTGAAGCGTATCTGGCCCCCCCACATGGTGGCGAGCCAGTTAAAGACCTTCACCCCGGTCGGGATCGCGATCATCATCGAGGTGAGCGCGAAGATCGAGTTCACGAACGGCCCGTAGCCGAGCGTGAACATATGGTGCACCCAGACCATGAACGACAAAAAGCCGATGGCGAGGGTCGCCAGCACCATGCTGGTGTACCCGAACAGGGGCTTGCGGGAAAACACCGGCACCACCTCGGAGATGATGCCAAAGGCGGGCAGGATGAGGATATACACCTCCGGATGCCCGAAGATCCAGAACATGTTCGACCACAACAGCGGATTGCCGCCTGCCGCCACGCTGAAAAACTGTGCGCCGAACAGCCGCTCAAAAGTCTGCAGGAACAGCGTCACGGTCAGGGGCGGGAATGCGAACAGGATCAGCACCATGGTCACCAGCACGGTCCACGTAAACATCGGGAGCCGCATGAGGCGCATGCCGGGTGCCCGGAGGTTCACGAGCGTCACCAAGAAGTTGATGCCCGTCATCAGCGTTCCGATGCCCGCGATCTGCAGGCCGATGTCGTAAAAGTCCACCCCGAGCCCGGGGCTGTACGGCGGGTTCGAGATGGGCACGTAGTTGAACCATCCGGCATTGGGCGCGCCCCCCAGAAACCAGCTGCTGTTGAGCAAGAGCCCCCCGGCCAGGAAGAGCCAGAAGGACAGGGCGTTCAAGCGCGGGTACGCCACGTCCCGGGCGCCTATCTGCAGTGGCAGCACGGCATTCACGAAGCCGATCAGCATCGGCATGATGGCCAGGAAGATCATGGTCGTGCCGTGCATGGTGAACAGCTGATTGAACAGGACGGCCGACACCACGTGACCGTTCGGGTGCGCCAGCTGCAGGCGCATGATGAAAGCCTCGACGCCGCCGGTCAGGAAGAACAGGAGGCCGGCCAACAGGTACAGTTGGGCGATGCGCTTATGGTCCACCACCGACAGCCACGACACCAGCTTGTTTTCGTGGTAAGCGCTGCTGCTGGGGATGACGTGAGGAATGCGTTCAGTCGTCGCAGCCATGTGGGTGCCTCCCGAAGCAGACCATGGTGGAAGAAGCCGTGCCGGACTCCATCACTTGAGACTCTCCAAGAAGGCGACCAGGGCCTTCACCTGCGGCGCTTTCAGGTAACTGAAGCTCGGCATCAGGACGCCCGGTTTCATGGAGGGCGCGTCGTGCACCCAGTTGTACAGGTTCTTGGGCGTGTTGGGATACGTGTTGGACGCAATCATGAGCCGGCCGGTCAGATCGGTGAGGCTCGGGCCTACGGCGCCCGCAAACGTGGTGCCGCCGACGGTGTGGCACGTGCTGCAGCCGATCGTTCCGAAAAGCTTCTCGCCCTCTTTAGCCAGGGCCGTGGTGGGCGTGCTGACCGGATGACTCATGGTCGCCACCCACTGGTTGAACTTGGCCGGCGTCTGGGCATCGACGATAAGACGCATGTCGGCATGCCCCGTCCCGCAGAACTCGGCGCACTGCCCATAATAGAGCCCCGGCTTGTCGGCCTGAAACCAGATGTAATTAATCTTGCCCGGGACGAGGTCGGTCTTGCCGGCGAGCCGCGGCACCCAAAACGAATGGAGCACGTCCGCCGATGTAAGCGCCAGCTCTATCTTCTGGCCCACGGGCACGTGCAGTTCGTTGGCCGTCACCACTCCGAGGCTCGGGTATGTGAAGGCCCACCAGAATTGGTGGCCGGTCACCTGAACCAGCATGGAGTGGGGAACCAGGGGCGAGCCGGCGTCGGCAAACGACTGCTTGACGGTGCCGACCGCCAGAAGCGCCAGCAGCAGCGCGGGCACGATGGTCCACAGGAACTCGAGACGGTTGTCGCCGTGCACCTGCGGAGGCAGCTCAGTCTGGCCGGGCCGGGCCCTAAACCGGATCAGGGCCACAACCAGGACCGCGGACACCACGATAAAGATCTCGATCATGATCCAGAAACTGGACTCAATAAGTCCGAGTTGCCCCTGGGCGACGGGTCCGGCCGGATCCAAGACCGATTGGCGCCCCTGAAGAAACCCGCAGCCACTCAATGCGAGCATCGCCACGGCTGCGGCCGGGGCCCATCTGGCCATTTTCTTCCAGCGCTTGCGACCCAAATCGCTCGCCCCCGATTATGCGCCCTATGATGACTAGCCTTGCTTTTCGGCATCCGAGAAAAGGGGTATCAAGTTACGATGGCTCCGGGGGGAGAGGCTAGACTATGTTGGCCTGCAATCCCATCCGGTACCGGCCCGTGTGACCGCCCATATCGGTGAGGTCGCCTTCTCCGGCAATACTAGCATCCTACCGTGAGGCGATCTTCATGGTCAAGTTGACTGACGAGGTCGAAAACGGTCCCGGAGCCCTTTATCTCAGGCTTGCGCATCAGGTTCCTCCCCGGCCTTCCCCTCGGCGGCCGGCCGGGAGCGGATGCCGTGCTGCCCCGGACGCTTGCCGGCGGCCTCCATCCGGAATCCCGCCGCCGAAAGATAGCCGGCGAGGCGCTCGGGACGAAGAAAGTGGGGATCGGGCCAGTACTCCACCACGGTCAGACGACCGTCCGGACGCAGCACCCGCCGCACCTCCGAAAGGGCAGCCAGGCGTCGGTCGGCAGGCAGCTCGCCCAGCATCGCCACCATGACCACGGCGTCCAGACTGGCCGAGGGCCACGGAAGGGCGGCGGCATCCCCTTCAACCACAGTACAGGCGGCGGCACAGGCAGAAAGCCGCCGGGTCGCTGCACGCACCGCCTCAGGGCTCTGGTCCAGGGCCTGGACCGAGCCTCCCGCACCCACCCGCTCCGCGAGAGCCTCCGACACGTAACCGATCCCGCACCCCACTTCGGCAACCTGCTCCCCGCTCGCGACCGCCGCCAGATCCAGCACAAAACGGGGTCCGAACACCTGTCGCCGGAGCGGATTGTCCAAAAAGAAACCCTCAAGCCAGAACGGCATAGGATGGGGGTGGGTCTGACCCTGCCAGCGCACGGCGAGAAATGCCGCCACCACCACCGCGAGTCCGAACAGCCAGTACAACCTCGTTTCCCTCCCTCCGCCGGCGCCGGGGTGTGCTCCTCCATGGTGCCACTCCTCCATAGAAGTCGCGCGGCAAGTCGGCCTGATGACCAGGATCGCATCGAGGCCGTCACCCGGGCTTGAAGCTCGGGGTGCATGAGAGGAGGAGGCCGGGATCTGCGACGCGGCCGCTCGTGGGCCCGCGATCAGCCCCCGAGCTTCCCCAAACGCCCGTAGATTCAGGACTTTTTGGTGTCGGGATCCTGCGTACGCGGCAACACCCGTTTCCGTTTCTTTCAGGTTTCAGGAAACTTCGGGGGTTCATTTCGGACCCTGATCCAATACAATCAGATGTCGTTGGGCGGCCCTTCCCGGCGCTGGATCCCAATGCACCCGGCTCCGCAAGGTAGGATGGCATGCGCCGACGACGCCGGTTTCGTCCGAAACCCCGCTTCTACATGATCCTGACTGCCCTCGTGGTCGGACTCTTGGTCGTACTGTTCCGGCCACCCCACGCGGCACCGGTGGATCCGCCCGCGCCGGCCCGGGCCGCAAGCCGGCCCACCGACCAGGCGGTCGATTCCTGGACCACCCAGACGGCCCTGCCCATTTCCCCGATAAAGGAACCTGACGGCATCTTGCTGATGTACGGGCAGCCGAAACCCCTCTGGGCGCTCCACCCGTACAATGAGGGCCCGGTCGGTTCGACCACGAAGCTCATGACGGCCTACCTGGTGCAGGCATCGCTGCCGATGAACCAGATCGTGACCATTTCCGACAACGCGGCGGCGACCGGCGGCTCGGAGATGTTCATGCAGCCCGGCAACCGCTTCACCGTCCATCAACTGCTGGTGGGGATGCTGCTGCGGTCGGCCAACGACGCGGCCGTCGCCCTCTCCGAAGCCATGGCGGGCCACGAGAGCCGCTTTGTGGCGCTCATGAACGCCACCGCCCGGCATCTCGGGCTTCACCACACACAATACGCGGACCCGGACGGAATCTCGCCCGGCTCGCAGTCTTCGGCCATCGATCTGGCCCACCTGGCGGAGCTTGACCTCAACTCCCCGGTCCTGGCTCCCATCTTTGTGACCCGGCTTACGGCGCTGCCGGGCAATCCGGTCGTGCGGAACATCAACGGGATGCTGTGGCAAGACCCGTATTCGCTGGGCCTGAAAACCGGGTGGACATCGGAGTCGGTAGCCTGTGTCGTGTTCGCCTCCCGGCGCATGGTCGACGGCGTGCCGGTCACCCTGGTAGGGGTGGTCCTCCACGGGCCCAGCTTTCCCGTGGCGTACCAGGACGCGATGAACATCCTGAACTGGGGCTTCACCGACATTACACCCACGGTTACGGAGTGGGTCCGTCATCACGACCTGCCGGCCGGCCTCAATCCGACGCCGGTCGCGACGCCGCTTGGGGCGTCCTCGTCCGTGACCGCGCCCTGAGCTGACTTCAAAGCGGCATCGTCACGGCCGTCGCGCCGGTGACCGGTCTCGGGGTGCGGGCCCGGTGGATTGCGAGACCGGGCCGCGGGCTGGCGGTCCCGAAACGTTACCCATCCTGGCGAGAGCTTTCTATCTCGGTCCGGCCCGGCGCCGCACGGTTCGACCGGTTTTTCGGACCGACACGAACGGCGCCACTCATGTAAGCCCACGCTCCCGCGGGCCACCGTGCACGCGATGTGACCGAGCCGGTGCACACCGTAGCCTCGCACGCTCCGGGTCAGGCGGCGGGCCGAAAACACTTTGGCCCGCAGGCGCCATGCCATTTCGGAGTGCCCGTCTCGAGAAATCCGACCGCAACCAGGATGGCCATCACGTGAGCGGGGTTCAGCACGAGCCGGATGTTAGGCGTCCGCCCCGGTGTCGCCCGTCGCTGGCGCGAATTGGCGACGGCGGACAGGGCTCGCGCATGCGCTTGCGGTCGGGCGGTGCACGGACGACCGGCCAGCGTCCGGCGGCACCGCGGGTCGGCCCCTGCCACCACAGCGGGGTGAAAGGACAGACGAAGGGAGCCGGCCCCACTCCGGCTCCCGCGTCCGTGATTCCTCAGCGATGGGCGTCGAACCAGTCGAGAATGCGCGTCAGGCGATCCTGCCTGAGCTTCGGCTTCCCCAGCGAGCCGAAGCCGTGCGGCCCCGGATAGCGGAGAAACTCCGTCTCCACCCCGAAGTGCTTCAAGGCGGTATAGTACTGTTCGGCCTGCTCGATGGGGCAGCGCCGATCGTCCTCCCCCGCCATCACCTGGGTGGGGGTCTTCACCGCGCCGGCGTATCTGAGCGGCGAGAATTCCCATAGGCGCTCCAGATTGTGCCAGGGATCGCCCTGGATCTCGCCCTCGGTAAACCACCAGCCGATATCGCTCGTCCCGTAGAATGACAGGAGGTTGATGACGGGAACGGCGGTCGACGCGGCGCGAAAGCGGTCGGTGTGCCCGACGGTAAACGCGGTCTGGAATCCCCCGTACGATCCTCCCGTGATGTACAGGTGATCTTTATCGGCGAAACCGCTCTCGATGGCCATGTCCAGTACCGCCATCAGATCGAGCCGGTCGGCTCCACCCCAGTCTCCCCGCACGGCGTCGGCAAATTCCTGCCCGTAACTCATGCTGCCGCGAGGGTTCACCATCAGCACCTGATAGCCGCGTTCCGCCATCACCTGGGCATCAAACCGCGCCGTCTCTCCGTACGCCCCGTGCGGACCGCCATGCACGTAGAGGATGGTGGGGCCGGGTCGCGCGCTCGGATCGCCGACCAGATAAGCGGAGATGGACAGCCCGTCCGGCGCCGCGGCCGACAGGCGCTCCGTCGGCAGAAGGAGTTCGCGTGCCCAGGCGTTTTCTTGCGAAGCCTTGGTGACGTCAGGCCCGTCCACCAGATAGGCTTCGACCGGGCTCATGGGCCCTCCGCCGGTCACGAACAGACGGGCCCGCGCTTCGCGCGTGTTGGGGTCGTCGCCTGTCCCGGCCGCCCCGTCCAGCTCATGGACAACGGGGACCGACACTGGCACCTCATCGACCGTCCCGTCATCCGCGACACGAAATACCCCGGTCACTCCCTCGTGACTTGCGAGCACCATGACACCACCCACGGTGGGCAGGGGGCGCGTAAGCCCGGCCGTCGGGTTCCAGTCGGTGGAAATGGCCGCACCCACCCAGAGTTCTGGCGGCGTCGGGATGCGCCGCGCGCCCGCCGTCTCACTCTCAGCCACCGCAAACACGCTCCCGGAGGTGGCGGGGCCGAAGGCGTTGGTATCGCCATAGCAGAAGATGCGGCCATCGGGCGCGGCCGCCGGCCGCGCAAACCGCCCGGGCCCGCGCGTGAGCCGGACCAGATCCAGGGCGCCTACGGGCGCACCATCCGGGAGGTTGGCCCGGAAGATGTCGGTCGACGCCTCCTCCGCCCGAGCCTCGTCCGCGATGGCGGCCGACAGCAGGAAGCGCCCGTGGGGGTCGGCCGCGGCCGGCTCCATGTCATAGGGGTGATCGCTCAGGCGGACGGGCTCCCCTTCGGTGCCGAGCCAGAAAAGCGCCACCGGGTCCTTTGGGAAATAGCCCACCCCATCAAACTGCCACTGCCACCGGCGGTAGTGCCGGGGATAAACATCAGTGGAGGGAGTCCCGAATCCCCGCGCCGCCACCACCACCGCCGCCCGACCCGGCACCGGCGTGAGCCCGGTGAGTCCGAAGAAGCGCGGCCCCAACGCGGTTGGCTCTCCGCCATCAAACGGCAGGGCCATGACCTGGTCGCCCTTGTCGCGGTCCGCCCGCACAAAGTACAGCGTCTGGCCGTCAGACGAGAAAGCCGGATGACTGTCAGACGGCCCGTGCGTCAACTCCCGGGTGCCGGTCTCGTCCCCGTACAGGATGTGGACGACATACCCCTCGCCGTCTGGCGCCACCCGCCGCACGACAAACGCCCCCCCGGATCGCCCGGGATGCAGACGCGGCGACGTCACCCCCACCACCCGGCCTAAATCGGAAAGCTTGATCCCTGCCACGACTCGGTGCACCTCCGTTAAAGGCTTTCGCCGC
>JAJZYZ010000129.1 GCA_021797815.1 Bacillota bacterium | reverse complement strand
TGATGGAGCTCCGGACGGCCTGCTGTGAGTCCGGGGTCGCCTTAACACTCCCGCTTCGCACCGCGGCACCACGCTCGGGGGGCGGGGTCTTGGCGGACCGGCGCGGTCCTCGCTCCGTGTGCAACTCGGTCCCCAGACCGATGTGCGACGGTGTGATGCGGCGTTCAATATAATGAGGAGGCGAGAGGCCCTGCGCTCTGTCACGGCCATTTTTAACAACTTCTTAGGGAGTGGTGGTATACCTGTTCGGGTAGGCGCGGTGCAGGGTCTTTGCACGCGGGTGTAAAGTTGTACGTACGCGAAATCGTGTGATGGGAGCGTGGCAATGGATTCAACGACCACCACGGTACCGGTTATCGCCTGGAAGATTGGCGGGGACCAGGGTGAGGGCATCGACTCGACCGGCGATGCGCTTGCCACGGTCGCCAATCGCATGGGGTACTACGTTTACGGATACAAAAGCTTTTCGTCGCGCATTAAAGGCGGCCATACCAATTACAAGGTGCGCATTGGGGTCGACCCGCTGGAGGCGACCACCGAGACCACCGAGATCCTGGTGGCCCTGAACCAGGAGACGATTGACAAGAACGTGTCGGAAGTGCGGACGGGCGGTTTCGTGCTGGCCGACCAGGCCTTCAAGCCCCATCTGCCCGAGGGAGCGGCCGCGCATCTGGTGGAGCTGCCGCTCACGGAGATTGCCAAAGAAGTGGGCTCGGTGCTCATGCGGAACATGGTGGCGGTGGGCGCGTCGGCCGCCCTCCTGAACCTGCCGCTCGGCCCCTTTGATTCCTACGTGGAACGCCGGTTCGGCTCCAAGGGCGCCCAGATCGTGGAGTCCAACAAGGCCGCCATTCGCCGGGGCTTCGAGGAGATCCAGACCCGGGTCGGCCATCTTTTGGACATCCGCCTCGGAGAGCCCCGCCCCGGTGACCGTCTGTTGATGACCGGGAACGACGCGATGGCGCTTGGCGCCATTGCCGGCGGCTGCCGCATCATGGCGGCCTATCCCATCACGCCCGCGTCGGACGTCATGGAAGCCCTCATCAAGTGGTTCCCGCTGGTGGGTGGCGTGGTCGTGCAGGCGGAGGACGAGATGGCGGCGGTCCTCATGGCCATCGGCGCCGGCTTTGCCGGGGCCCGCGGCATGACCGCCACCTCCGGGCCCGGGTTCTCCCTCATGCAGGAGGCGATTGGCCTCGCATCCATGACGGAGACCCCGGTGGTGATTGCGGACATCCAGCGCAGCGGCCCCTCGACCGGCATGCCCACCAAGCAGGAACAGTCCGATCTCTTGCAGATGGTGAACGGCAGCCACGGCGAGGCGCCCCGCATCGTGCTCACGCCCTCCTCCATCGAAGAAGTGTTTGCGGACGCGATGGACGCCTTCAATCTCGCCGACGGCTACCAATGCCCGGTGCTGATTGCGTCCGACCTCTCGCTCGGTCTCTGGAAGCGGACGGTGGAACGCTCGGCCATCGACTACCGGCGGGCGGCGATTGACCGCGGCGAGCTTGTGAGCCCGGAAGAGCTCCTGGCGCTTGGCCGGGACGTGTTCAAGCGCTACGAGCTGAACGACTCGGGCATCTCGCCGCGCTCGGTCCCGGGCATGCCCTTCGGGCAGTTCCTCGCCACCGGCAACGAACACGGCGAGAACGGCAAGGTGACGGAGGACCCGGCCAACCGCGATCGGATGATGCACAAGCGGCTTCACAAGCTTGACCGCTTTGACCGCGAGGGCGTCCTGACCGAGGGCCCGAAAGACGCCGACATCATGCTGGTGGCCATCGGATCCACGGTGGGCATCCTGCGCGAGGCCAAGCGCGATCTGGAGGCTCACGGCCACCGGGTGGGCCTCAGCTGGCTTCGCTACCTGAGCCCGTTTCCGGTGGAGGCGACGCGGGCAGCACTCGCCCAGGCGCAGCGGGTTCTGGTGGTGGAGCAGAACGCGACCGGCCAGCTCCTGTCCCTCATGAAGGTGCAGGGGATTGGCCACGAGCCCCGCTTCTCCAGTTTTCTCAAGGTGAATGGCGTACCCTTCACGCCTGAAGAAGTGGTGCGCAAAGTGAGCGGGCTTCTGCCCGTACGGGAGGTGGTTTGATGGCGACCCTGGCCGACTTTAAGACCAGCGAGAAGTCCTGGTGGTGTCCCGGCTGTGGAGACTTCGGGGTGTTGGCGGCCCTGCAGAAGTCGCTCGTGGCGCTCGACATCAATCCTGACGAGCTTACGATCATTGCCGGCATCGGCTGTTCGGGCAAGATCGGCAACTACATCAACGGCTACAACCTGCACGTGGTGCACGGGCGGACGCTGCCGGCCGCCATGGGCGTGAAGCTTGCGAACCGTGATCTGAAGGTCATCTGCGCCGGTGGCGACGGCGACGCCTACGCCATCGGCATGGGCCACTTCATGCACGCCATGCGCCGGAATGTCGACATCACCTACCTGGTGATGGACAACCACATTTACGGCCTGACGAAGGGGCAGTATTCCCCCACGTCCGATCCCGGGTTTCAGACCAAGACCACGCCCAAGGGCAACATCGAGCGGCCTGTGCACCCGCTTTCGACAGCGCTGGCGGCCGGCTGCACCTTCGTGGCCCAGGGCTTCTCCAGCTGGCAGCCGCAGCTGGCGTCGCTGATTCAAAAGGCCGTGCGCCACCCGGGCTTCGCCCTGGTCAACATCATTTCGCCCTGCGTGACCTACAACAAGATCAACACCTACGACTGGTACAAGACGAGTCTGACCAACCTCGACACGGTGGAGGGGTATGATTCCCAAAACCGGGTGGAGGCGCTCCGGGTGCTGCACGAGCACGACGAGCTGGTTACGGGCCTTGTCTATCAAGATCCAACCTCGGTGCCGTACGAAGACCTCGCGCCCGGCTACTCCAAGACCCCGCTCGCGGGTCAGGACTACGCGCTGGAAGACGCGGTCTGGAAGAAGATGCTGGCGGGTCTGGAATAACCCCTCGGTCCGCGACGCATGGGCGGTGTCCGCGATATTGAGTGATCGCGGACGCCGCCTCTTTATGAGCTCGTGCCCGCCATGGCCCCCCGGACAGGCCAGCGAACGTGTCTCCTTCCCCGGAGACACTGATGGGTTCGGCGACCGCGGGTCACGGAACGCCTGTCTGGAATGCGGCGGCCGGTGCCAAAGCCGGCGAGCTGCCTCAGCATCCGTGCTGTGCGTGCGCCGCCCAGTCTGTTTGGGAGCGCGGCGCTGCACCCACCGTCCGTGTCCTGACCTCCTTTTAACTCGCCTTAACTCGCCTTAACTCGCCCTAACTCGCCCTAACTCGCCTTAACTCGCCATTTGATCCCGGCATCCGTTGAGCCATTGAGCCATTGAGCCAGCCACAGCCTATATCGTCGTCAAGGCGGTCGGCCGTCGCTCACTCGGCGAGATTTCGCTCGGA